>NZ_BAAGAB020000024.1:0-35966 GCF_047159895.1 Lysobacter xanthus | reverse complement strand
CCGCGCTCGCGGCGGCAGGCGACTCGTTCGCGCGGGTCGTGGCAGGCGACGGTGCCGGGCCGCCGCCCGGCTCGGCCGGCGTGCCCTCGCCCACGTACTCGACCATCACCACGTCGTCCTCGACCGGCTGCGGCGGCGCGAAGTGCATCGCGGTGACGATCAGCAGCAGCACCGCGAGCAGTGCGTTCCAGACGACCGAGACACCACCGGCCGTCCAGCGCAGGCGCCGTTCTTCCGGGGCCGCAGGCTGCCAGTTCTGGCGCCAGAGCGTGCGGAATGCCTGCCAGCGATTGAGTTCGACGCTGCGCGCAGGTGGCGGAACGGGCTCGCGCGCGGCGAATTCGGCGACCAGCGACGCCGCGGGCGCGCCGGTGACACGCCCGGGACGCTGCGCCCAGCGGTCGAGCCAGGCGGTCCAGCTCGCGCGCGCGGCCTCGCGCAGGTGCGCCGGCGCCGGAGCGCGGGCGTTGAGGGCGTCGATGATGGCGGCGGCGGAATCCACTCCGGCCGCGTCGGTCAGGCGGCCGTGTCGCGCGGGATGTAAGGCGCCGCGCCGGTGGCGTGGTCGGTGGCGTCGCGCACCGCGGTCACGCCGGGCACCTTCTCCATGAGGCTGCGCTCGATGCCCTGCTTCAGGGTGACGTCGGCCATGCCGCAGCCGTGGCAGCCGCCGCCGAAGCGCAGGTAGACCACGCCCGCCGCATCGATCGAATCGAGCGTCACGTGGCCGCGGTGCGAGGCGAGCTGCGGATTGATCTCGTGGTCGATCAGGTGCCGCACGCGCTCCACCAGCCCGGCACCTTCGCCCGGTGCCTCGCCCTTGATGCGCGGCGCGCGGATCTGCAGCTGGCCGCCGGTGGCCTTCGTCTCGTAGTCGATCTGCGCGCCTTCGAGGTACGGCACGCTCGGCGCATCGAGCCACAGCGTGAAGCCGTCGCAGTCGACCGCCCATTCGTCACCGGCGAGGTCGGCGGGCTCGGTGAACTCGAGCCGCACGTCCGCGCGCGGCGTACCCGGGTTCATCGCGGACAGGCGCACGCCCAGGCCGGGGATCGCTTCGCGTTCGACGAGGCGACGGAAGTGGGTCTGGGCCGATTCGGAGATGTCGATCATCGGGCTATTCTAGCCACGCGTGCGGCCGCTTCCTCGCGTCGCCTTCACGCCGCGGCGATGGGCGGACGGGCCCGATTCAGCGACGCCGGCACGCGTTCCGCAACGACACAGCAGGAGTTCCGATGTCCTCGTCCCTCGCCCAGCAGCAGTGCGTGCCGCGTCGCGGCGCCGAACACCGCATCGATCCGACGCGCGCCGAATCGTTGATGCGCGAGCTGCCGGAGTGGTCGGTGGTCGAGGACGGCCAGGCGCTCACGCGCACGTTCCGCTTCCCGGACTATTACCGGACGATGGCCTTCGTGAACGCCCTCGCCTGGATCGCCCATGAGCAGGACCATCATCCGGACCTAGGCGTCCACTACGACCGCTGCGTCGTGCGCTATTCCACTCACGACGTGGGCGGCCTGTCGGACAACGACTTCATCTGCGCGGCGAAGGCCGACGCGCTGGTGCGCTGACGTGGCCCGCGCACGCGCCATTGCCGCCGCGCTGCCGACGCTGCTGCTCGCAGCCTGCGGCGGCGCCACGTCACCTGCGCCGGCCGTGGTCGGTGCGTCGTCCCCGCCCGCCGCGATCCAGACGCCGCCGCCGGACTATCCGGAGGCGCTCGCCTGCAACGGCGTCGGCGGCACGGTGCAGCTGCGGATCCGCATCGAGACCGACGGCCACGTGCGCCAGGTGGAGGTGCAGAAGGGCACCGGGAATGCGCAGCTCGATGCGTCGGCGCAGAAGGCGGTGCGCGGCTGGACGTTCCGGCCGGCGATGCAGGCCGGCCGGCCGAAGGCGCAATGGATCGCGGTGCCGATGAACTTCCACGTGCCGCAGCCGCGGCCGGACCGCTGCTACGCGCTCGACGAGCAATCGTCGGGCTCGCTCGCTCCGAAGTAATAGCGGCTACTTGAGCCGATCGAGAACGTCGATCAGCTCGGGCGCGAGCGGCGCGTTGAGCAGGTAGGGCGCGCGGCCGGCGTCCAGCGCGAATTCGAGCGTCGACGCGTGCAGGAACATGCGCTTGAGTCCCACCTGCTCGCGCAGGCGCTTGTTCACCTCCGCATCGCCGTATTTGTCATCGCCTGCTACCGGGTGGCCCATGTGCTGCGAATGCACGCGGATCTGGTGCGTCCGCCCGGTCTCGATGCGCACCTCGCAATAGGAATGCCCGCCGCGCCGCTCGAGCACGCGGAAGTGGCTGAGCGAGGCCTTGCCGATCGCATTGACCTGCACGTGGCGCTCGCCGCCCTGGCGCAGGCCGATGTGCAGCGGGGCGTCGACCGACATCGTCCCGTCCGGCATGCGACCGACCAGCAACGCCAGATAGCGCTTGGCGATCCCGCCCTCCTCCCGCATCAGCGCCTGCAGTTCCGTCAGCGCCGAACGCTTCTTGGCGACCACGAGCAGGCCCGAGGTGTCCCGGTCGAGCCGGTGCACCAGCTCGAGCGACTGCCCGGGCCGGAGCGCCCGGAGCGTCTCGATCGCCCCGTGGCTGATGCCGCTGCCGCCGTGGCTGGCAACGCCGGAGGGCTTGTTGAGCGCGAGGAGGCGGGCGTCCTCGTAGACGATCGCCGCATCCAGCGCCGCCATCAGGCCCTTCGCTGGCGGCGCCTTCTCGCCTTCCTCCGCCAGGCGCACGGGCGGGATCCGCACCTCGTCGCCGGCCTCGAGCTTGCGCTCGGCCTTGGCGCGGCCGCCGTTGACGCGGACCTGCCCCGACCGGACCAGTTTGTAGACGAGCGACCGCGGCGCGCCCTTGAGCTGGCCCAGCAGGAAGTTGTCGAGGCGCTGGCCGTCGCGGTCTTCGGGAACGCGGACGGTCCGGGCACCGGGTGCGGCCGGCTGGGTGGTCATCGTGGGGTTATCTGTTAAACTCGCGTGGCGAGATAAGGTTTTGATTTCGCTGGAAGATCGCCGCTTATCCCCAGCCAGGAGGCTGGTGCGGCACCGGGCCGAAAGCCCGCTTCCGCGATTTCCGGTGCGCGCCTGACCACGACCCGCGGGGTCGGCCATGTTAGCAGCGCGCGCAGGCAAGGCCGGCCCTCGACCGACGGGTGACGCCGTCGAGCGATGACATCCGACCCGCGCGACGCCGACGGCCCTGCCCGACGCGGACGCGGCCCCAACGTTTCACAACGAGTTTCACGAACAAGCGCTCCCGCGGCCCCGCCGTGGTGTGCAGCGCTGGAAGTGGGGCCCTCGACCGCGCGATGCGCGACAGAGGCCCGTGCCCAGAGGCGGACGCCACGGCGCCGTCGCGCGGATTGCGCGCGAGGACGCCAGACCAATGAAGCGAATGCTCATCAACGCGACGCAGGCGGAAGAACTGCGCGTTGCGATCGTCGACGGTCAGAACCTGTACGACATCGACATCGAACAACCGGCGAAGGAACAGAAGAAGTCCAACATCTACAAGGGCCGCATCACGCGCCTCGAGCCGTCGCTCGAAGCCGCCTTCGTGGAATACGGCGGTGATCGCCACGGCTTCCTCCCGCTGAAGGAAATCTCCCGCGACTACTTCCAGGCGGGCGTCGACCCCAACAAGGCCGGCCTGAAGGAACTCCTCAAGGAGGGCCAGGAAGTCGTCGTGCAGGTCGACAAGGAAGAGCGCGGCAACAAGGGCGCCGCGCTGACGACCTTCATCTCGCTCGCCGGCCGCTACATGGTGCTGATGCCGAACTCGCCCACGGCGGGCGGTGTCTCGCGCCGCATCGAGGGCGACGACCGCGCCGAGCTGAAGAAGGCGATGGACTCGCTCAACATCCCCGACGACATGGGGGTGATCATCCGCACCGCCGGCGTCGGTCGCGATGCCGAAGAGCTGCAGTGGGACCTCGACTACCTGCTGCAGATCTGGCGCGCCGTCTGCGAGGCCGCGCTGGCCAAGCCCGCGCCGTTCCTGATCTACCAGGAATCGCGCCTCATCATCCGCGCGCTGCGCGACTACATGCGCCCGGACATCGGCGAAGTGCTGGTCGACACGCCGGAGATGTACGCGGAGGCGCGCGACTTCGTGCAGCAGGTCATGCCGCACAACCTCCGCAAGCTCAAGCACTACACGGACGACGTCCCGCTCTTCAACCGCTACCAGATCGAGTCGCAGATCGAGAACGCCTACGAGCGGACCGTGAAGCTGCCGTCCGGCGGCGCGCTGGTCATCGACCAGACCGAGGCGCTGACCGCGATCGACGTGAACTCGGCGCGCGCCACCAAGGGCGGCGACATCGAGGAGACCGCGTTCAATACCAACCTCGAAGCGGCCGAGGAGGTCGCGCGGCAGATGCGCCTGCGCGACCTCGGCGGCCTCGTCGTGATCGACTTCATCGACATGTCGTCGACCAAGCACCAGCGCGAGGTCGAGAACCGGCTGTCGAATGCCCTGCGCCACGACCGTGCGCGCGTGCAGATCGGCCGCATCTCGCGCTTCGGCCTGCTCGAGCTGTCGCGCCAGCGCCTGCGCCCGTCGCTGGGCGAGTCGAGCCAGATCGTCTGCCCGCGCTGCGAAGGCCACGGCCGCATGCGCAGCGTCGAGTCGCTGTCACTGTCCGTGCTGCGCCTGGCTGAAGAACACGCGATGAAGGACAACACCGGGCAGGTGCTGGTGCAGGCCCCGGTCCAGATCGCGAACTTCCTGCTCAACGAGAAGCGCCGCGCGCTGGCGGAGATCGAACAGCGCCACGACGCGCCGATCGTGATCGTCGCCGATGACCAGCTGGAGACGCCCCACTTCGAGGTCACGCGCATCCGCGAGAACGAGCTCGGCGAGGAGACCAGCAAGCCGAGCTACCAGCGCCACTCGCCGCGCAAGGTCGCGACGCATGCACTGACGAAGGCGCATCTCAACATCCCGCCGCCGCCGGCCGTCACCAACGTCAAGCCGGCCACGCCGGCCCCGCTGCGCGAGCCGAAGGAACCGGCGACCGCGGTGGCCGCGCCCGCCCCGGCGCCGCGTCCGGCACCGACGCCCGCGCCGACGCATTCGGTCGGCCTGGTGGAGCGCATCTTCCGCTTCTTCCGCGGCCAGACCCCGGTCGCGCCGCCGCCGGCGCCCGCGCCGACCTCGCGCGACGCGCGTCCGGACGGCGGTCGCCGCGACCGCAACGAGCGACGCGGGCGTAACGACGCCCGTCGCGACGAGCGTCCGAACGGCGGCAACCGCGGTCCGCAGAACGCCCCGGCGCCCAAGGCCCAGCAGCAGGCGCAGAAGGGCCAGCCGCAGGGCAAGAACCGTCAGGAGCCGGGCCAGAACGCGCCGAAGGGCGAGCGCCCGCAGCAGCAGCCGCAGGCGGCGAAGCCCGCGCGCAGCGAGATGCGCGACGCCGCGCCGACCGGTGCCGCCGCCACGCCGCCGCGCGAGCCGCGCCCGCCGCGGGCGCCGGCCGAAGTCGTCGCGGAACGCATGCCCTCGCCTGCCGTCGAGCCGATGCCGGTCGGGCCGGTGACGGAACCGACGATGCGCGATTCGGCGATGCTCGCCACCGCCGTCGTCGATACGACGGCCGACGCCACCGAGGCGCCGGCTGCGGTCGAACACGAATCGCCCGACGGCACCGACGCATCGAAGCTCGAGAACGGCGCGCGTCGCCGTCGCGGTCGTCGTGGTGGTCGCCGCCGTCGTCGCAATGGCGCCGAGGGTGGCGAGTCGATGGAGGGGATGGACGCGGCCGACCTGCAGGACGAGGCCGACGGCGACGACGACAACTTCGGCGACGCGCCCGCGCCGGCGGAACGCGCGGCGAACCTGGCGCGTCCCGAGTTCGAATTCGACGACATCGCGTCGCCGCCGCCCACCTCGGCTGCGGCGGAAGCGCCCAGGCGCGAGCCGGTCGCAGCCGCAGCCGTCGCGGTGGTCGCGCCGCAGCCGGTCGTGCAGCCCACGCCGGTTATCAGTGAGCCGGTGATCGAGGCTCGGGCTCCGCAGCCGGTGACGCCGCCGGTCGACGCGAACGCGCCGTCGGTCGACATGGCCGAACCCGTCCCGTCGAGTGAGAGCACCGCGTCGGCACCTGCGGTGGCGGCCCCGTCGGTCGCGCAAGCGCCGGTCGCCGCGCGGACCGCGGATCAGGCAAATGCCGCGGAGACCGCAGCCGAGGCCGCGTACGCGGCTACCGAAGCCGTCACCGCTGCAGAGCCGGTGCAGGTTGTCGAAGCGGTGGCCGCGACGCCGGTCGTAATGTCGCGCGAAGTCGCCCCGGTCGCAGCCGGTCGTGTCGAAGCGGACGCCGCGGCGCCCGCGATGCTCGCCACGGTCGACGCGGAACTGGACGCTCCAATGGCCGGCGATGTAGAGCACGTCGCCTCGTCCGCTGATGCCCCGACGCAGGCCGACGCGGTCAACAGCCTGCCGGGCGGCGTCGGTTCGGCGCCCACCCAGGGCGAGCTGCTGGGTGCGACGGACGTCGAACGCCAGGGCTGATCGATCCTGCTGACGCGAAAAGGGCCGCCCTCGGGCGGCCCTTTTTCGTTGCGCGTTGCGGCGTCCGTCGCGATCGTGGGCGCCGGCCTCAGGCCAGCGCGATCACCGGCTCCGCCAGCCCGTACTGTGCCGCGAGCCGCGCGAGGCCGACGGTATCGCTGATCGCGAGGCCGAGCTTCTCGAACATGCGGCTCTTGTGCGTGTTGACCGTCTTCGGGCTGAGGCTCAGCCGACGCGCGATCTCCTGCTGCGGAAGGCCCTGCACGAGCAGCAAGGCGATTTCGATCTCGCGCGGCGAGCAGGCGTCGAACGGCGAACCCCCACCGCCGATGCCGGCGAGCGCGAGGTTCTGCGCCACCGAAGGCGCGAGGTAGCGGCGGCCGAGTGCAACATCGCGCACCGCGCGCAGCAGTTCGGTCGCGTCGCCGGCCTTCCCGACATAGCCCGAGGCGCCGGCTTCGAGCAGGCGTTTGGGCAGCGGCCCGTCCTCCAGCACCGAGACGATGATGACGCGCGCCTCGTAGTTGCCGTGCACGATGCGCTCGGTGACCTCGAGGCCGCTCAGGCCCGGCAGGTGCAGGTCGCAGAGGACGACCGTGGCCTTCGACGCGCGGATCAGCGGCAGGGCCTGCTCGCCGCTTTCCGCCTCGCCCACGACCTCGATGTCGGTCTGTGCCGACAGGATCATGCGCAGGCCGGTGCGCACGATGGCATGGTCGTCGATGATGAACACGCGGATGGACATCCGTTCCCTCCCTTGGCGTGAAACTCCCCGGGAACGGAGGCTACTGGCGGCCGGAGGCAGGCGCAACCGGCCGCGCGCGCTCAGTCGAGGCGCACGTCCGCGTCGCCCGAGAACGTCTCGATCGAGACGTCGGCATCGCCCGAGCCGTACCGCTGGCGGAAGTGCGAACCGGGGCCGTGCTCAGGACGTTCGATCGTCGCACCCGGCGCGCGCAGGCTGCCGCTGAAGGACTCGCCGCGCACGTCGGCCGAGGCGTCTCGCGGGAGGCGCAGGCGAACGTCGCCGCTGACCGATTCGAGCTTCATCCGCGCCTGCGCGGCGAGCGCGGTGCGCACCGCCATGTCGCCGCTCACCGTATTGCCTTCGAAGCGCTGCACGCCGTTCTGCAGGACATCGACATCGATGTCGCCGGAGACCGACTCGACGCCGATCGAGCGACCCAGGCGACCGCGCAGCTTGATCGAGCCACTCACGCTCTCGACGTCGACGCTCGCGCGGTTGACGGTGAGGTCGACGTCACCGCTGACGCTGTTGACCTCGACTTCGTCGGCCGACGCCGCGACCGTGGTCTGTCCACTGACGTTGTCGATGCTGAGCTTGGACGGCGAAACGCCCCAGGCGAGCACGTCGGCCGAGACGGCCGAGATGTCGAGGTCGGCGCGCGACGGCACCATGAGCTTGAGGACGGTCGGCTCGGTCTTCGGCCCGCCGCCGAGCAGGCGTCCGAGCCCGTTGCGTTCGGGATAACGCACGGCCACGCGCAGGTCGCCGGCGTCGCCGCTGATCTCGAGTTTTTCGACGCCGGCGCCGAGCGTGCCTTCGATGCGCACTTCCGGGCGATCCCAGGCGCGCACCTCGATGCTGCCCTTGACGTTCTCGATCTCGACACGGCCGCGCGGATCGAGCGGTCGCGTCTGGTTGATGGGCGTGCCGGCGTGTGCGGCGGCGGCGAAGCCGGCGAGCGCGAGGGCCAGCGCGAGGGGACGAACGTGCGGTGCGGTTTTCATCGAAGGTCTCCGTCAGCCCACGACCGCGCGCTGGGACAGCGCGAGCCGGAGCGAATAGGTGCGCCGCAGCTGGTCGAGCAGCAGGCGCGAATCGGGGTCGCGCTTGAGCGCGTGGCGGATGTCACGGGCGCTGCGGTCGAGTTCGACCATCGCCGGAGCGAGTTCGGCGGGCGCATCGGCCTTGGGCATGGCCTTCATCGCCTGGTCGTATTCGCGGACCACGACGCTCGCCTGTCGCGCCGCTTCGTCGCCGGGTGTAGCCGGCAACCGGAGCAGGAGGACCGTACCGGTCGCGACCGCGAGGCTCGCGGCGAGCGCGAACCGGGGTGCCCACGGGCTCGGCGCGGGGCGCTGCGCCGGCAGGCGCGCCGCGATGCCGGGCCAGAGATCGCGCGCCGGTTCGACGTCACGGCGCTGTGCGCGCAACTGCCAGCGCAGCGCGTCGGGCAGCGACCGGTCTTCGTCCAGCGGAAGTCGCGAGTCGTCGTTCATGCGGTTTCTCCGAGGCGCGCGCGGAGCAGCCCGCGAGCGCGATGCAACTGGGCTTTCGAGCTGCCGACCGCCATGCCGAGCTCCGCGGCGATGTCCTCGTGGCGCCAACCCTCGATGTCGTAGAGCACGAGCACCGCACGGGCCCGCGGCGGCAGCGTCGCCACCGCGCGTTCGAGGTCCATGCGCAGCGCGGTGCGGTCGCCGGCCGAATCCTGCAGGCCGACGATGTCGAGACCGTCGTCGTCGCCCTCGTCGTGGCCGCGCACGCGGCGGCTGCGCAGGTCCATCAGCGCCGTGTTGACCGCGAGGCGGTGCAGCCACGTGCCGAACGCGGACTCGTTGCGGAAGTCGCGCAGGCACTGCCAGGCGCGCACGAACGTCTCCTGCGTGAGGTCCTCGGCGCGCGCGCCGTGGCCGCCGACCAGCCGGACGATCGCCCCGTGCACGCGACCGGCATGGCGCCGGTACAGCGATTCGAAGGCGGCCACGTTCCCGCCGGCCGCCAGCGCCACCAGCGCCCGGTCCTCGTCGGACGGGGAGGCGGTGGCGGTCGCGGCATCGTCGAGCACGGCGGTGAGCATACCCTTCGGATGCGGCGGAGCCCCCGGAGGTTTAAAGCCGTCCGCCGCCATGAAAAAGGGCTCCCTGACGGGAGCCCTTTCGCGAAGCTGGCGGAGAGAGTGGGATTCGAACCCACGGACGGTTTGACCCGTCGGCGGTTTTCAAGACCGCTGCCTTAAACCGCTCGGCCATCTCTCCGGGTTGCGGATTCTCGCATGGGCTCAGGCCGGCAGTGCCTCGACGCCGCGCGTCTTCGTTTCCATTTCCGGCGTGCACGGGCGACCGTGGATCTCCGAGCACTGCAGGCGCGCGGACTCGACCAGCGCCGGCGCGCGCTCGGCGAGGAAGTCGATGAAGACCCGCACGGCGGGGAGCATGCCGCGGCGCGAGGCGAACACCGCGTGGAAGATGCCCTGCGGCAGGCGCCAGTCCGGCAACACCACTTCGAGCTCGCCGGTGCGCACGGCCTCGGCGCAGATGGTCTCCGGCAGCAACGTGATGCCGATGCCCTGCTTCGAGAGCTGCATCAGCATCGGGAAGTCGAAGCCCATGATCCGCGGCTTCAGTTCCATGCGGCGCACCTCGCCGTTGCGACCGTGGAGCTCCCAGCGCTGGCGCGCCTCGTCCTCGCTCATCGACATGGTGACGTGCTCGGTGAGCTCGTCGGGCGTCTGCGGACGCCCCATCCGCTTGAGGTACTGGGGGCTCGCGACCAGCAGTTCCTGGATCTGCCCGAAGCTGCGCATCACGAGGCTGCCGTCGTCGTCGAGCTTGGTGCGCACGCGCAGCGCGACGTCGAAGCCTTCGTTGATGACGTCCACGCGCCGATTGCTGATGTGCATCTGCACGCGCACCTGCGGGTACAGCGCGAGGAACTCGGGCAGCAGCTTCGGCATGTGCTGCTGCGCGATGCCCACCGGCACGCTCACGCGGATCACGCCGCGCGGCTCGGCGCTCAGGCGGTCGACCACTTCGCGCGCGGCCTTCGCTTCCTCGAGCATCGACTGCGCATGGCGGTACACGCTCTGGCCGACGTCGGTGACGGCGAAGCGGCGGGTGGAGCGCTGCAGCAGCCGGACACCGAGATCGTTCTCCAGCTGGCTGATGCGCCGGCTGAGTCGCGATTTCGGGATGCCCAGCGCGCGCTCGGCGGCCGCGAAGCCGGAGTGCTCGACGACGGCGGCGAAGTAGTAGAGGTCGTTCAGATCGTTCATGACGACAGTTCCATGCCCGCAACGGTACGTGGCATTACACCAGCTTAATTCCATGTATGCAACGCCACACATCGGAAGGACCGCGGCGATGCCGCAGACAGGACGATGCCCGTGAAGCTGCTCCAGATCGACTCCAGCGCGCTCGGCGCGAACTCGGCCACCCGCGAACTGACCGCCGCGCTGGTCGAGCTCCAGCGACAGCGCGTTCCTGCGCTGCACCTCATCCGGCGCGACCTCGACGCGGCGCCCCTGCCCCATCTCTCCGCGGCGACGCTGGCGGACCCTGAAGCGGCCATCCAGTCCCAGGAAGTCCTCGACGAATTCCTCGCCGCGGACACCGTGGTGATCGGCGCGCCGATGTACAACTTCGGCATTCCATCGACGCTCAAGGCGTGGATGGACCGGATCACCGTCGCGGGCCGGACATTCCGCTACACGGCGACGGGCCCCGAGGGACTCGTGCGCGGCAAGACGGTCATCCTGGCGATCGCCGCCGGCGGCATGCATGCGGGCCAGGCGACGGACTTCGTCGAGCCGTACCTGCGCCAGGTCTTCGGCTTCCTCGGCGTCACCGATCTGCACGTCGTGCGTGCGGACGGCGTGGCGCTCTCGCCCGAAGATCGGCGCCGGGCCATCGCCGATGCCATCGGCTCGGCCGAGTTCCGCCCGCAGCGGGCGGCCTGAGCCGGAACGACGAAGGCCCGCCGGTGGGCGGGCCTTCGCAACGCGGCCGGGTCCGGCTTCAGCGCAGGACGTCGAGACCGCCCATGTAAGGACGCAGCGCCTCCGGCACGACGATGCTGCCGTCGGCCTGCTGGTAGTTCTCCATCACCGCGATCATGGCGCGGCCGACGGCGACGCCGGAACCGTTGAGCGTGTGCACGGGTTCGGTCTTGCCGGTCTCGGGGTTGCGCCAGCGCGCCTGCATGCGGCGCGCCTGGAAGGCGTCGCAGTTCGAGCACGACGAGATCTCGCGATACGTGCCCTGCGACGGCAGCCAGACCTCGAGGTCGTAGGTCTTCGATGCGGAGAATCCCATGTCGCCGGTGCAGAGCAGCATTCGGCGGTACGGCAAGCCCAGGCGCTCCAAGACGACTTCCGCGCACCGCGTCATACGTTCGTGCTCAAAGAGACTCTCTTCGGGACGAGCGATGCAAACGAGTTCCACCTTTTCAAATTGGTGCTGGCGGATCATGCCGCGCGTGTCGCGGCCATGGCTGCCCGCTTCCGCGCGGAAGCACATCGAGTGCGCGGTCATGCGCAGCGGGAGCTGCCCCTCCTCGACGATCGTGTCGCGCACGATGTTCGTCAGCGGCACTTCCGACGTCGGGATGAGGTAGCGCTTCGACTCGCCCACCGCGGTCGCGAACAGGTCGTCCTCGAACTTCGGGAGCTGGCCGGTGCCGCGCATCGAGTCCGCATTGACCAGCAGCGGGACGTTGACCTCCATGTAGCCGTGCTCGCCGGTGTGCAGGTCGAGCATGAACTGCGCGAGTGCGCGATGCAGGCGGGCCAGGCCGCCGCGCAGCACGGTGAAACGTGCGCCCGAAAGCTTCGCCGCGGTGTCGGTGTCGAGCCAGCCGTTGCGGGCGCCCAGCTCGACGTGGTCGAGCACGGCGAAGTCGAAGGTGCGGGGCGTGCCCCAGCGGCTCTGCTCGACGTTGCCGGCCTCGTCGCTGCCCGGCGGTACGGACTCGTCGGGAAGGTTGGGCAGGCCGAGCGCGATCGACTCGATTTCCTCGCGGATGCCATCGAGGCGCGCTTCGCCGGCCTTGAGTTCGTCGCCGATGCCGGCGACCTCCGCCATCAGGGGCGCGACATCCTCGCCCTTGGCTTTCGCCTGGCCGATCGCCTTGCTGCGCGTATTGCGCAGGTTCTGCAGCTCCTGCGTGCGCGTCTGCAGCTGCTTCCGCTCGGACTCGAGCGCTTCCAGCGCGGACACGTCGAGCGTGTAGCCGCGCGCGGCAGCGAGGCGTTCGGCGACTTCGGCGGGACGCTGGCGCAGCAGGACCGGATCGAGCATGGAGGCGTACGGGGAGCGGGAAAGGCGGCATTATCACCGCAGCGCGTGATCGGCGCCGCTTTCCCGGCGCGTTGACGATGCGGCCCCCAGCATGCCCGGATGGATACGACCCGCATGGCCTCCACACCCTCCCCCGCTCCGCCGTCCCCACCACCGCCGCAGCGGCGCCCGATCCCGCGCCTCTGGCTGTGGCTCGGGCTCGCCTTCCTCGCCGGCATCGTGCTGTTCGCCATCGCGATGAGCCGCGGGCGCGACAAGTCCTTCTTCCACGCGGGCGACGTTCCGCCCTCCACGGCCGAACCCGAATACGCGCCGCTTCCCGCGCCGATGGCCGGCGAGGACGGCTCGGGCATCGGCTCGCTCGAGCCGCCACCGGAGGTGATCGACGAACCTCGGCCCGCCGCGCCTGTCGCCGCCGCGCCGCGCGAGGCCCCGCCCGTGGAGCACGCGCCGCCGCCGCCGGCGCCACGTCCGAGCGTGGCCGATCGCAAGGCCCGCCCGATCCCCGGCCAGACGCCTCCACCGGAATACCCGACGCGCGCACTGCGCAACGGCGACGGGGGAACGGTGCTGGTGATGGTGCACATCGGGCCGGACGGCGTGCCGACGTCGACCGAGATCGCGCAGTCCAGCGGATCGCGCGAGCTCGATCGAGCCGCGATGCAGGCCGTGCGCAACTGGCGCTTCGAGCCGGAGATCCACGACGGCCACCCGACGGTGGGCGAAGCCGTCGTGCCGATCGACTTCAGGCTGTCGAACTGATCGCCGCGCCCGCCTCGCGGGCGAGCGCGTCGAAGCCGGGGAACGACGTCGCCACGTTGGCGACGTCGTCGATCTCGACCGGTGCCGAGGCACGCTGACCGAGGATCGCGAAGCTCATCGCGATGCGATGGTCGCCGCGGCTGTCGACGAAGCCTCCGACGACCGGGCCGCCGTCGATCACGGCACCGTCCGGCTGCTCGTCGATACGCACGCCCAGCGCGCGCAAACCCCGCGCCATGGCGTCGATCCGATCCGATTCCTTGACGCGCAGCTCTTCGGCCCCGCTCACCCGTGTGATGCCCTGCGCGCAGGCCGCGGCAGCGAAGAGCACGGGGAACTCGTCGATCATGTCGGGAACCAACGCCGCTGGCACGTCGATGCCGCGAAGGGGCGCCGCGCGAACGCGCAGGGCAGCGACCGGCTCGCCGCCCTCCTCCCGCACGGCCTCGACGCTGATGTCGGCGCCCATCAGGCGCAGCGCATCGAGCAGGCCGGTGCGGCGCGGATTGATGCCGACCGCCTCGAGCACGAGGTCGGATCCCGGCACGATGGACGCGGCGACGAGGAAGAACGCCGCCGACGAGAAATCCGCCGGAACCGCGACATCGGTCGCCCGCAGTCGCGGTCGGCCGACCAGCGATGCATGGCCCGGCGCGAAGTCGATCTCGGCGCCGAAGGCGCGCAGCATGCGCTCGGTGTAGTCGCGCGTCGGGCGCGGCTCCGTCACGCGCGTGGTGCCTTCGGCGTACAGGCCGGCGAGCAGCAGCGCGGACTTGACCTGCGCGCTGGCGACCTCGGTCGCGTGCTGCATGCCGTGAAGCCGCGAACCGCCGTGGATCCGCAGCGGCGGAAGCCCGCCGTCCATCGCATCGATGCGCGCGCCCATCGCCGACAGCGGCGCGGTGACGCGCCGCATGGGACGACGGGACAGCGATTCGTCGCCGACGAGCACGCTATCGAAGACCTGTCCTGCGAGGAGGCCCGCCAGCAGGCGCATCCCGGTGCCTGCGTTGCCGCAGTCGAGCGCAGCGCCGGCGGGACGCAGGCCGTCGAGCCCCACGCCGTGCACGATGCGAACGCTCGGCTCGGGCGCTTCGATGCGCACGCCGAGCTGCGCGAAGACCCGGGCCGTCGCTCGCGTGTCCTCGCCTTCGAGGAAGCCGGTGATCCGGCTGGTGCCCTCGGCGATCGCCGCGAGCATCACGGCGCGATGCGAGATCGACTTGTCGCCCGGCACGCGCAGGCGGCCGCGCAAAGGTCGACCTGCCTGGGCGATCCAGCGGGCGGTCACGACAGCACCTCGTCGAGGGCCGCGAGCAGCCGACGGTTCTCGTCCGCCGTACCCACGGTGACGCGGCTGTGCCGCGGCAGGCCGTACCCGCCCATCGGACGCAGGATCACGCCGCGCTCGAGCAGTGCCGACTCGATGGTGGGTGTCGACTCTCCGAATTCGACCAGCAGGAAGTTGGTCTGCGACGGCGCGACGTGCAGGCCACGCCTGCAGAGCGCTTCCGCCAGCGTCGCACGCTGCTCCGCATTGCGGGCACGTGACCACTCGAGGTGTTCCGTGTCGCCCAGCGCGGCCTCGCATGCCGCGAGCGCGAGGCCGTTGACGTTGAAACTCTCGCGAACGCGCTCCATGACGGCCACCAAGCCTTCGGCCGCGACGGCGTAGCCGCATCGCAGTCCGGCCAGCGCATAGGCCTTGCTGAACGTTCGGGTGACGACGACGTTGCCCTGCGACCGCACCACCGCCAGCGCGCTGGCATACGTCGGCGCATCCGCAAGTTCGGCGTAGGCCTCGTCGACGACGACGATGACCTGCGGCGGCACCTGCGACAGGAAACGCACCAGCGTGTCGCGGTCGAGCCACGTACCCGTCGGATTGTTCGGATTGGCGATGTAGACGAGCCGGGTCGCCGGGGTGATCGCCGCGAGCAGCGCGTCGGCGTCGTGGCCGCGCGGCATCGCAGCGTCCGCGGCGAGCGCAGGTGCGATGCGCAGCGTGGCGCCGGCGGCCTGCGCGGCCAGCGCGAACACGGCGAAGCCGTACTGCGGCGCGACGACCTCGTCGCCCGGGCCCGCGAAGACCTGTGCGAGCTGCATCAGCAGCTCGTGCGAGCCGTTGCCCAGCAGGATCTGCCGTGCATCGACGCCGAGGCGCGACGCGAGCGCGGCCTTCAGCGACGCGCCGCGCGGATCCGGGTACCGATGCATCAGGTGCAGCGCATCGAGCACCGCCGCGCGCGCGCGGGGCGACGGCCCGTACGGGTTCTCGTTCGAGCCCAGCTCGACGAGCCACTGCGTACGCCCGCGCATCGCCACCACGTCGTGCCCGGGGTCGTAGGCGCGCAGCGCCGCGATGCCGGCAGTCGCGCGCGATGCGAACCAGGCTTCGTCGTACGCGGGCATCATTCGATCGCCACCGGGTACGAGCCGAGCACGCGGATCTCCTGCGCGAATTCGCCGAGCCCGGCGAGCGCCTGCTCCATGCGCGGCTCCTGCACGTGGCCGTCGATGTCGATGAAGAAGGCGTACTGCCACGGGCCGGCGTGGCCGGGGCGCGACTCGATGCGCGTCATGCTCAGGCCATTGCGCGCAAACGGCTCGAGCACGCGGTACAGCGCACCGGGCTGGTCCTTGATGAAGACGAGCAGTGACGTCCGGTCGTTGCCGGACGGCGTGAACAGCTCGCGGCCGAGCACGAGAAAGCGTGTGGTGTTGTCGGGCCGGTCCTCGATGGGCCCGGCGAGCACCTTGAGCCCGTAGACGGACGCGGCGCTGACGCCGGCGATCGCCGCCGCGTCGTCGGCGTTGCGCGCACGCCGTGCGGCGTCGGCATTGCTGGCCACGGGCACCATCTCCACGCCCGGCAGGTGCGTGCGCAGCCAGGCCCGGCATTGCGCGAACGACTGGGGATGCGAATACACCCGCTCGATGTCCTCGATCCGCCCGCCGCGCGAGAGCAGGTGCTGGTGCACGCGCAGCTCGACCTCGCCGCAGATCCGGACGTCGGAGGAGAGGAACATGTCGAGCGTCGACTGGATCGTGCCCTGGGTGGAGTTCTCCACCGGCACCACGCCGAAGTCGGCATGACCGGCCGCCACTTCCTGGAAGACTTCCTCGATGCTGCCGAGCGGCAGGGCCTGCACCGAATGGCCGAAGTGCTTGAGCGCCGCCTGCTGCGTATGCGTGCCTTCCGGGCCGAGGTAGCCGACTTTCAGCGGCTCCTGCTGCGCGAGGCAGGCGGACATGATCTCGCGGAAGACGCGCACCAGCACCGCGTTCTCCAGCGGCCCCGCGTTGCGGTCGACGACGCGCCGCAGGACCTGCGCCTCGCGTTCCGGGCGGTAGTAGTCGATGGCCCGCGCGAGGTCGCCCTTCGCCCGCCCGACCTGGCGCGCGAAGCCCGCGCGCCGACTGATCAGCGACTGGATCTCGTAGTCGATGCCGTCGATCTGCTGGCGCAGCGCGGCCAGGTCGAGCGGCGGAACGGTCTCGTCGGGGGATGACATCGCTATCGCACTCCATCGGTCGGCCCGCGCTGGGCGCCGGCCGGGGCCGGTACGCGGTACCGGCGTTCGGTCAGCCGTGGCGTCGCTGGAAGTCGGCCATGAAGTCGACCAGCGCACGCACGCCCGCCTCGGGCATCGCGTTGTAGATCGACGCGCGCATGCCGCCGAGCGCACGATGGCCCTTCAGCCCGATCAGGCCGGCGGCGACGGACTCGGCGAGGAACGGCTTGTCCAGCGCCTCGTCGCGCAGGAAGAACGGCACGTTCATGCGCGAGCGCACGGCCGGCGCGACCTCGTTGCGATAGAAGCCGCCGGAGCCGTCGATCGCGTCGTACAGCAGCGTCGACTTGCGCGCATTGCGCTGCGCGAATTCGACGACGCCGCCCTCGGCGAGCATCCACTTGAAGACGAGCCCGGCGAGGTACCAGTTCCACGTCGGCGGCGTGTTGAGCATCGACTCGCCCTTGACGTGCGAGCGGTAGTCGAAGATGTCGGCGCGCGGCTGGCCTTGGCGCTCCAGCAGGTCGCGACGGATCAGCACGACGGTGACGCCGACCGGCCCGAGGTTCTTCTGCGCACCGGCGTAGATCACGCCGAACCTGGAGACGTCGACCGGCTCGGACGCGATGTTCGAGCTGAAATCGGCCACCAGCGGAACGTCGCCGACCTCGGGGACGTCGCGGAATTCGACGCCGTGGATCGTCTCGTTCGCGGTGACGTGCACGTAGGCCGCGTCGTCCGACAGCTGCCACGTGCCGCGCGGCGGGATGTCGCGGAAGCCACCGGCCTCGCCGGTCGCCGCGACGTGCGCGTCGACGTACGGCTTCGCCTGCTTGATCGCGGTCTTGCCCCAGTGGCCGGTGACCACGTAATCCGCACGCTGGCCGGGTGCGGCGATGTTGAGCGGCACGAGCGCCTGCGCGGTGGTCGCCCCACCCGCGAGGAACATCACCGCGTAGTCGTCGGGCACCGACAGCAGCGTGCGCAGGTCGGCCTCGGCCTCGGCGGCCACGCCCATGAATTCCTTGCCGCGATGGCTCAGTTCCACGATGGACGCCCCGACGCCGCGCCAATCCATCAGCTCGTCGCGCGCCTGTTCGAGGACGACGTCCGGAAGGGTGGCGGGACCGGCACTGAAGTTGAAGACGCGGGGCATCGTTGGGGCTCGCGGACGGGGTGGACCCCGAGTATGCCGCAGCGCAGCACGCGGGCCGGGCCCGGGGCTGCATCTTTTTCATCATGAGGGCCGTCTAATCGGTTATCGACCGGAGCCCGCCCCCATGTCCCTGCGCGATGCCCTGAACATCCCCTCGCGGGAGATCACCGACGAGGCGGTGTACCGCGACCGCCGCCGGCTGGTCGCGCTCCTGGCCGCGGCCCCGGCTCTGGGGCTGGCCGGCTGCGCCGCCGCGGAGCCGCCGCCCGCGCCTGCGGCCGCTCGTGTCGACCCGGCGCGCATGCGCGCCGGCTTCGGCACCGCCGAGCCGCGCACGACATTCCAGGACGCGACCACCTACAACAACTTCTACGAGTTCGGCACCGGCAAGGCGGATCCATCCCGCGCGGCGAAGACGCTCCGGACGCGCCCGTGGACGGTCGCGGTCGGCGGGCACTGCGCGAAACCCGGCCGGCTGTCGCTTGACGACCTGCTCAAGGGCCTCAAGCCCGAGGAACGCGTCTACCGCCACCGCTGCGTCGAAGGCTGGTCGATGGTGATCCCGTGGCTCGGGGTTCCGCTCGGGGCCGTGCTGCGGCGGTTCGAGCCGACGTCGAAGGCGAAATTCGTCGCGTTCACCACGCTCGCCGACGCGAAGCAGATGCCCGGCATGAGCTATCCGTCACTCGACTGGCCGTACCGCGAAGGCCTGCGCATCGACGAGGCGATGCATCCGCTGACGATGCTGGCCACCGGCCTCTACGGCAAGGCGCTTCCGCAGCAGAACGGCGCACCGCTGCGCCTCGTCGTGCCGTGGAAGTACGGCTTCAAGGGCATCAAGTCGATCGTGGCGATCACCTTCGTCGAGAAGATGCCTTTCACCAGCTGGAACGACCAGGCGTCGGACGAGTACGGCTTCTTCTCCAACGTCAATCCCAACGTCGACCATCCCCGCTGGAGCCAGAAGACCGAGCGCCGCATCGCGGGCACCGGCAGCAAGCTGTTCGCCGATCGCATCCCGACGCGGCTGTTCAATGGCTATGCCGAACAGGTCGGCGGGCTGTATGCCGGGCTCGACCTGAGGAAATGGTTCTGACGCGCCCGGCGCGGCCACCTGCGCGGCGTACCGATCCCCGCATCGTCGCGGCCAAGGCCGTGGTGCATGCACTGGCGCTCGCCCCGGCGGCGTGGCTCGCCTGGCAGGTGCGCTCGGAACTCGTGCTCGGCAGCGGCGCGCTCGGTGCCGATCCGGTCGCCGCCATCGAGCACTTCCTCGGGCTGTGGGCGCTCCGCTTCCTGATGATCGGCCTTGCGATCACGCCGCTGCGCCAGCTGACCGGCCGCGCGGTGCTGCTGCGCTTCCGCCGCATGCTGGGGCTGTACGCATTCCTATACGCGACCGCGCACTTCGCGGCCTACGTCGTGCTCGACCTGCGCGGTGACCTGTCGCAGGTGGCCGCCGAGATCGCCAAGCGCCCGTACATCACCGTGGGCTTCGCGGCATGGCTGATCCTGGTGCCGATGGCGGCGACGTCGTTCCAGCGCGCGATGCGCGCACTCGGTCGCCGCTGGGGGCAACTGCACCGGCTCGTCTACGTCGTCGCAGTTCTTGCCGTGCTGCACTTCTGGTGGCTCGTGAAGTCCGACATCCGCGAGCCGGCGCTCTACGCCGCGATCGCCGCGCTGCTGCTCGGCTGGCGCGTCTGGAAACGGATGCAGGCGAAGGCTATGCCGCGCCGTACAGCAGCAACAGGCTGAGCGCACCCGCGAGCAGCACGGCCGCGAGGATCAGCCACGGCAGGCGGCGCGTCGCCCGACGCAATTGCGGATCGGCGATGGTCCGCGCAGCGGGCTTGCGCTCCCGCGGCGGCTCCAGTGCGATCGCACGCGCCGCCTCGACGACGAACCGATGCTGGCCCGCGATGACCAGCTGGTCGCCCGGCACGAGCAGCGCGCTCTGCAGCGGATGCCCGTTGACGCACACCGGCGCGCCCGCCGTCGACGACGACGCGCGAACGCCGCGCGCGGTGACCTGCAAGGTGACCTCGCGCGCGCCGATGGCCTCGTCGTCGATCGGGATGTCGCAGTCTTCGGAACGGCCCAGCACGCATTCGCGCTCGAGCGGGAAGCAACGGCCGTGGTGGCGCCCGGCGATCGCGCGAAGCACCGCGCGTGCGTCGGCCCGCGCCGCGCCGCCCTCTTCGCCCGGTTCCGGTCGGCGCCCCACCAGCAGGCACTCGACGCCGGCGAGGAAGACCGAGTCGCCCGCACGCAGCATCGCCATGTGCCGCACGGGCCGCCCGTTGACGTAGACGCCCCGGACCCCTTCGCGCACCTGCAGCCAGACGCCACGCGAGTCGACGTAGACCTGCGCGACCGGCTCGCCGTTGACGGGCAGGCGCGGATCGAGCAACGACGCCGGGATCGCGTGTACGCCCGGCTCGAGATCGAGCAGGTCGCGGTCGGAGCCGGTCAGGCGAAGTCGGAGGGCGGTCACGCGGCCGGAATCTAGCACGCCCACGCGCCCTTGCCGCCGATGCCGGACAATCGCCGGTGTAGCCGAGGAGTCCCCCATGTCCACGATCGATATCCGCCACACCCACGGCCTCGCGCCGGAGCAGGCCCGCCAGGCCGTGCAGCACATCGCCGAATCGCTCGCCCAGAAGTTCGGCGTCGACCACGGCTGGCAGGGCGATGCCCTGACGTTCCGGCGCAGCGGCGTCGACGGACGCGTCCATCTCGAGCCCGATGCCGTGCGCGTCACCGCGGAGCTCGGCTTCCTGCTGGGTGCGATGAAGGGCACCATCGAGTCCGAAATCCGCCGCGTGCTGGCCGAACGCTTCCGCTGAGCCGGTTCGCCGCGCGGTTATAGTCGTCGCCCCAAGGAAGACCCGTCCCCCGCATGTCGCCTGCCGCTGCCTACGCCTCCGGGCTCGCCCTCGCCTTCATCGCCGCCGCCGCGTGGATTGCCCATCTGTGGACCGCGCGGCAGTCGCGCTACGAGACCCGTGAAGGGCTCGGGATCCTCTCCGCCATGCGCTGGCGCGAGCTGTCGAACCTGGTGGTGGATGCCCTCGCCGCCTCGGGTTTCGAGCGCGAGTCGGCCGACCAGCAGCGCGAGCGCGGCTCGGGCGACGTCTGCGTGTATCGCGACGGCCGGCCCTGGGTGCTCACGTGCCGCCAGGGCCTCGCCCACGTGGTGACTGCGAGCTCCGCCGAGGAGTTCCTGCGGTCGGTGCGCCTGCAGCAGGCCGCCGGCGGCCTCATCGTCACTCCCGGACACGTCGAACCGCAGGCGCGGCTGGTCGCGCCGAACGTCGAGCTCGTGGACGGCGCCGAACTATGGAAGCTTGTCGGGCCGCTGCTGCCGTCGAGCGTGCACGCGGAGATCGGCGCCCGCGCGCGAGCCCGCGTCCTGCGTGCGACCGGCACCGCACTGGCCGCCGCGACGGTTGGCGGCCTGCTGCTCGGCTTCGCGCTGTCCCAGATCGCCGACGACGCGGGCGAGTCGGCCACGACGGCGCCTCCGGCCGCCGCAGTGAAGGCGCGGCCCGCCACGACGCCCGCCGCCAGCGCCGCCCCGAAAGCACCGATGAGCGAGGACGAGGAACGCGAGGCGATCGTGCGCGAGATCGCGCACCTGCCCGGCGTGGACCGCGCGCTGTGGTCCACCCATTCGACGCTGCAGGTCTTCCTCAACGATCCGACCGTGGCGAGCGACAGCGCGCTGTGCGCCGTGATGAAGCGCTACGAACTGCTGCGTGCCTCGCGCCTGCAGATCCAGAGCCCGGCAGGCGCCGAGCGCCCGGTTCGCTTCATGCAGTGCGCGGTCTACTGACCGCGCACCGTCGCACCGCGTTCAACCGTCGAAACGCGAGAACACCAGGCAGGCGTTCGTACCGCCGAAACCGAAGCTGTTGGACATGACCGTGCGCAACTGCGCCGGCGTCGTCTCGCGCAGGACGGGATAACCCTCGGCGCGCTCGTCGAGCGTCTCGATGTTGAAGGACGCGGCCATGAAGCCGCCCTGCATCATCAGCAGGCTGTAGATGGCCTCGTGCACGCTCGCGGCGCCCAGCGAATGGCCGCTCAGCGCCTTCGTGGACGAGAGCGGCGGAATCGAATCCCCGAATACCTGGCGCACGGCCTGCAGCTCGGTGATGTCGCCGACCGGGGTCGAGGTGCCGTGTGTGTTGAGGTAGTCGATCGGGCGATCGAGGCCGTCGAGCGCCATGCGCATGCAGCGCACCGCGCCTTCGCCGGACGGCGCCACCATGTCGACGCCGTCGGACGTCACGCCGTAGCCGACGAGCTCGGCGACGATCGTGGCGCCACGCGCCTGCGCATGCTCGAGCGATTCGAGCACCAGCATGCCGCCACCGCCGGCGATGACGAAGCCGTCGCGGCCCGCGTCGTACGGACGGGACGCGGTCTGCGGATTGTCGTTGTAGGACGTCGACAGCGCGCCCATCGCATCGAACTGGCACGTCATGCCCCAGTGCAGTTCCTCGCCGCCGCCCGCGAGCACGACGTCCTGTACGCCGTGGCGGATCATGTCGGCCGCCGCGCCGATGCAGTGCGCGGACGTGGCACAGGCCGCCGAGATCGAATAACTCACGCCCTGGATGCCGAACGCGGTGGCGAGCGCGGCCGAGACGGTCGAGCACATCGTGCGCGGCACCATGTACGGGCCGACGCGCCGCACGCCCTTCGCCTTCAGCAGGTCGCCGGTCTCGATCTGCCACTGCGCCGAGCCGCCGCCCGAGCCCGCGATCGCGCCGGCCCGCGGCGTGCGCAGCACGGCGGGATCGAGCCCCGCATGCGCCACGGCATCCATCGCCGCGACATAGGCATGCGCGGCGGCGTCGCCCATGAAACGGCGCAGCTTGCGGTCGACCAGCGCATCGAGGTCGAGCGCCGGATCGCCGGCCACGCGGCTGCGCATGCCGAGCGCTTCGTACTCCGGCACGTAGCGCAGGCCGGACCGGCCTTCGCGCAGGGACGTGGAGACGTCGGCCAGGTCGCGCCCGAGGCACGACGTCAGGCCCATCCCGGTGACGACGACACGATGCATCAGAAGCCCTCCGTCGAAACGAACAGGCCGACGCGCAGGTCCTTGGCCACGTAGATCTCGCGGCCGTCGACATAGGTGCGGCCGTCGGCGATGACCAGCGCGAGCTTGCCGCGCATGACGCGGCGGATGTCGATCTCGTAGCTGACGAGCTTCGCATCCGGCAGCACCTGGCCGCTGAACTTGACCTCGCCCACGCCGAGGGCGCGTCCGCGGCCCGGTTCGCCCAGCCACGGCAGGTAGAAGCCGGCGAGCTGCCACATCGCATCCACGCCGAGGCAGCCGGGCATCACCGGGTCGCCGAGGAAGTGGCAGCCGAAGAACCAGAGGTCCGGCGTGATGTCCAGCTCGGCGCGGATCACGCCCTTGCCGTTGCGGCCGCCCGTTTCGGAAATCTCGGTGATGCGGTCGAACATCAGCATCGGGGGCGCCGGCAGTTTCGCGTTACCGGGGCCGAACATCTCGCCGCGGGCGCAGGCCAGCAGCTGTTCGCGGTCGAAGGAGGAGGGTCGGTTCATCGTCACGACGATCGGGAAAAGCCCGCGAGTCTAGCCGGTCGCCCCGCTTCCGCTCAGTGCGGCAGCGTAGGGTCGGCGTCCGGGGGAATCCCCGATGCTGACGGCGCGGCCGCCAGCGTGGAGTGAATTCGACGCGAAGGCTTGGCGGCGGCCGGATCGCTCGCCTATACTGCGCGGCGCTTCGGGCGGTTAGCTCAGCGGTAGAGCATTGCCTTCACACGGCAAGGGTCGCAGGTTCGAACCCTGCACCGCCCACCAGTTCGCATCACGAAAGCCGCCTCCGGGCGGCTTCGTCATTTCCGGGCGAAACGCTGGCACGGATGCTGCGACCGCAGCGGCCGCTCGAACGCCGGATCCGGTCGAATTCAGCAACGACGCGCGGTGGCAGTACGGCCGCCACGGCGAGCGGACGAAGGATCTGCAGACGCTGGAAATCCTTGCAGACTCACACGCGCCGTTAACCGCGGCGTGACTAGCCTCCCGGCATCGAACCGCGGAGCGCCCCATGACCGAATCCCATCCGTCCGTCCTCATCGTGGATGACGACGTGACCTTCGCCTCCGCCGCCGCCGACTTCGCTCGTGCGCATGGCTTCGAGGCGACGGTCGCGCATTCGCTCGAGGAGTCGCGACGCGCGATGGGCCGCGGCATGAGCGACCTGACGATGCTCGACGTCAGCCTTCCCGACGGCACGGCGTTCGACCTGTTGGACGAACTCGACGCGGGCCAGCACAGCCGCATCGCGCTGATGACCGGGGAGACCTCGGTCGAGACCGCCGCGCGCGCCGTGCGCCTGCCCGTGCTCGACTACCTGCTCAAGCCGCTGTGCCCGCAGCATTTCGGATCGCTGCTGCAGCAGGCCTCGTCGCGCTCCAGCGCGTTGACGGCCGGCCGCTCGCCGGGCGGCATCGTCGGCGACTGCGAAGCGATCCGCAGCCTCTCGGCGAGTCTCGAGCGCGTGGCCCCCGCGCGCGTCTCCGTCCTGATCACCGGTGAGAGTGGCACCGGCAAGGAACTCGTGGCGCGGTCCGTGCACGACCGCAGCGGCCGGCGCGGCGCATTCGTCGCCGTCAACTGCGGCGCGATCGCGCCGGACCTGCTCGCCAGCCACCTGTTCGGGCACGAGCGAGGCAGCTTCACCGGCGCACAGCAGCGCCACGTCGGCTATTTCGAGCAGGCGCACCGCGGGACGCTGTTCCTCGACGAGATCACCGAGATGCCGACGCCGCTGCAGGTCTACCTGCTGCGCGTGCTAGAAACGGGCGAGGTCACGCGGGTGGGCGGCACCGATTCCATTCCGGTCGACGTGCGCATCGTCGCCGCCACCAACCGCGACCCCGTGCAGGCGATAGAACAGGGCGTGCTGCGCGAGGACCTGTACTACCGCCTCGCCGATTTCATCGTCGCCCTGCCCCCGCTCCGTGCGCGCGGCGACGACGTGGTGCTGCTCGCCCATGTCTTCGTCGAACGCCTCAATGCCGAGCACGGCGTCGAGAAACGACTGGCGCCGGACGCCGCCAGGATGCTCGGCCGGCATGGCTGGCCCGGCAACATCCGCGAGCTGCGCAGCGTCGTGCAGCGCGCCTACCTGATGAGCGACGGGCCGCTCGTGCGAATCCCGCCGCTGGGCCGTCGTGCGACGCCGCTGCACCAGGACGAGACCAGCATCGTCTTCCACGTGGGCATGAGCTATGCCGACGTGGAGCGCGAGATGCTGACCAAGACGCTTGCGAACGTCGACGGCGACAAGACGGAGGCCGCGCGCATCCTCGGTGTGAGCGTTCGCACCATCCACAACCAGCTCGCGCGACTCGCGGTGGCCGCGGACGCCGAGAGCCACCTGCCGCATGCGTGACCTGCCGCCGCCAGGCGGCCTGCCACCGCCGCCGCATCACACCGGGCGCTGGCGGCACGATCTGTCGAACGAAGTGAATTCACTGACGATGGCGACGTCCGCTGCGCGTTACATGCTGGAGATGGGCGACGTCCGCGCGGCGATGATCAACATCGCGCGCGCCGAGGATGCGGGCATGCGCTGCATCGAGCTGCTGCGACACATGCCGCCCGCGCCCTGAAGCCGCTGGCATTGCAGCAAAGAAAAAGGCCCGCGAATGCGGGCCTTTTCCGTTACGCCGGGCGCGACCGATCAATGCGCCGAGCTGCTTCCACCGGTGGTGCCGGACGAACCCGGACGCGACGTCGAGGAGTCCTTGCCGCGCGTCGCGCTGGACGACGAGCTGCCCGCCTGGCGCGAGCCCGCATCATCGGACTCGCTGGTGGCCGACTCGGCGCCCGTCAGCGACGAACCCGTACCGGCACTCTGCGACTGCGAGGACTGCGAGGCCGACTGGCCGGACTGACCGGAGAGCGACGACGAGCCGCCCGAGCCCGACGACAGCGACGACGAGCCCGAACCACCGGACAGCGACGCGGTCGAGCTGCTCTGACCGCTCTGCGAGGCCGCCGACTGGCCCGACTGCTGCGACGAGGCGGACGTCTGCGATCCGCCCTGCGACGACGCGACGCGCACGCGGTTGTCGATGTCGCGCACGCCGGCGCACGACTCGGCGATGTCCTCGATGCGGTGCTTCATCCACCGCTGCTCGACCGTGCCGTCGAGGACGATCTTGCCGCCCTCGCAGCGCACCTCGATCTCCGAGGAGTCGATGTCATGCGCGTTCATCAGGCGCTCGTGCAGGTCGTCGATGATGCGCTCGTCGGACCGCACGTAGTTCTTCGGACCCCGCCCGCGGCGGGACTGCGTCTGCGATGCGCCCTGCGAGGACTGCTGGCCGTAGCCGTACATGCCGCCCTGCGCACCCTGCGCGAACTGCGCGCCGCCCGAGCCCTGACCGTACTGCGACTGGCTGTCGCCCTGGAACGTCGACTGCGAGCGGTTCGAGTAGCCGCCGTCGCCGTAGCCGCGGCTCGATCCGAACTGCGACTGGCCGGCGCCGTGCTGCGACGCGCCGAAGCCATTGCCCTGCTGGCCGTAGCCCTGCGAGCTGGAGCCGTGCTGCTGCGACTGCGCGCCGTAGTGCTGCTGTGAGCCCTGCTGCGACGTGCTCTGCCGCTGCGCGCCCTGGCCCATCTGCGTGCTGCCGTAGTCGCCTTGGCCGCGCCAGGTGCTGAAGCTCGACTCGTGCTGCATGTACGGGCTGCCGTAGCCGCCGTGCACGCCGGTCTGCGACGCGCCGAAGCCACCAACGAGGTACTCGCGGTCACGCGAATGATCCGCGCCGCCGTACGTACTGCCCTGCGTACCGTAACTGCTGCCGCCGGAACTGCCGTAGCTGCTGCCGCCCTGCGAACCGTACTGCTGCTGGCCGTAGCCCTGCGAACCGTAATTCGAGCCCTGCCCCTGGCCCTGCGCGTGGGACAGGCCACCGGAGCCCTGGCTCTCGCCGCCGTAGGCGCCATAGCCCGGGGTGCGGCCGGACTGCTCGCCGGAGCCCTGCGATGGGTTGTGCTGCGAGCTGCCGTACGCCTGCGAGCCCTGCTGCGCGCCGTACTGCTGCTGCGAGCCGTACTGCTGCGCGCCGCCGTGCATCTGGGCGCCCTGCGAGCCCTGGCCGTACTGCTGCGACGAACCGTAACCGCCCTGGCCCATCGAACCCATTCCCTGCTGCTGGCCCTGTCCATAGCGCTCGGAGCCGCTCTGGAACTGCGAGCCGTAACCCTGTCCGGACGAACTCTGCTGCCCGCCTTCCGACGTGCCGTAGTTGCTCTGGCCGTACTGGTTGCCGCGGCCGTACATCTCGCCCTGGTTCATCTGGTTCGTGTAGCCCGGATCCCACTGTCCGGCCTGCCGGCCCGAACCGTCGCGCGCGGCCTGCGCGTTCTGCGACTCGTTGTTCGAGCCGTACTGCGAGCCGCCGTAGCGACGGCCGGCCTGCGTGTTCTGCTGGTTCTGATGCTCGTCATGATGCATGTCTTGTCTCCGTTCGTTGAGCCAGTTTCGACCGGCGTTGACCGCCTGGGTCCCGAGTCGCACCACGTCATTGGCGACTTCGCGGAGGTGGCGTCCCATCTGTTGATCACGCACTGAACGTTCCTCCCTGTTCCGGATTTCCGGCGTGCTTGCGCCGCGCTTGTGGCGACGATGGGAATGGCGCAAGTCGCGTGCCATGCCGCAGCCGTGCCGCCATGGGGCGGACGACCACCATGCGGCTGCGCTTGTTGCCCGAATGCGAAGAAATTTCCGCGAAGCGGCCGTGGCCGAACGCAAGGCTCACATGCGTTTGACGCGCCCGTGCCATTGGCTTTGCGAAGGTTCACACCGGGCCGGACGGCCCTTACCTCACGAGCGAGAAACGATCATGAACAAGACTCTGGCGATCGCCGCGACGGCCCTGCTCCTGGCCGCGTGCAGCCGCAACGACCAGGCCGACCAGTCGGCCACCACGACCCCGGCCGCCACCGACGCGACCACGTCGGCCGCGCCGGCGACCGACACGGCCGCCACTCCGGGCACCGACATGAGCGGCACATCGACCTCGGCCGACATGTCCGGTTCGGCGACCGGCACCACCGGCACCGACACGATGGGCACGGGCACGTCGACGGGCACGGGTACCGACACGATGGGTACCGGCACGGGCACGGGCACCGGTACGGGTACGGGCACGGATGCGAACCAGCAGAACGGCACCGGCACCGGTACCGGCACCGGCACCACGCCGCCGACGCCGTAACGGCATCGCGCAGCGGGACGACGACGGCGGCGAAAGCCGCCGTCTTTTTTTCATGCCTCCGTCGGCGTCAGACCGGCAGAGGCCGCGCCGCCGCGATGATCGCCGCGGCCTCGTCCGGCACGCCACGGCGAGGCGCGTCGGCGAGCGTATAGCGCGCCGGACTGCTCACCCTCGACAACTCGGCCCAGGTCACCGGCACCGCGACCGGGGCGCCCTTTCGCGCCCGCAGCGACCAGCTCGCGACGCTCGTCGCGCCCCGGCCGTTGCGCAGCCAGTCGATGAAGATGCGCCCGTGCCGCTTCGCCTTGCTCATCGTCGCGACGTAGCGATCGGGGGCCTGACGCTCCATCGCGTCGGCGAATGCGTCGCAGAAACGTCGGACCGCCTCCCAGTCGGCCTTCGGCTGCAGCGGCACCACGACGTGCACGCCCTTGCCGCCGGACAGCTTCGGAAACGACTCGAGGCCGACGTCTCGCAGGCGATCGCGCACCTCGCGCGCGGCTGCACGGATCTGCGGCCACTCGATCGTGGGGTCCGGATCGAGGTCGAAGACCATCCGGTCGGGTTGCTCCAGCGTCTCGATGCGCGAACCCCATGGATGGATCTCCACCGTGTTCATCTGCACGAGCGACATCAAACCTTCCAGGCTGTCGACGTAGAAGTACGTTGCCTCGTCACCATCGTTCTCGACGATCTCGAACGGCTTCACTGCCGCGCTGAAGCCGTGCTTCACGTGCTTCTGGAAGAAGTGCTGACCGCCCACGCCGTCGGGGCAGCGCACGATCGAAAGCAGGCGCCCGCTGATCTCCTCGAGCAGCTGCGGCGCGGCGGCGCGGTAGTAGTTCCAGACGTCCTGCTTCGTGTATCCCGCGTCCGCGAACACGACGCGATCGGGGCTGCTGAGCGTGGGGAGGTTCGAATCGTCGAGGTCGATCGATCGGCGCGACACGGCCTTGCGCCGCGAATCGGGCTTCTTCGCCGCCGTCTTCGCGGCGGTGCCGGACTCCGGGGCGATGGATGTGCTTTGCGTCGCCGCGGCGCGCGCCACCTTCTTCGCCGGGGCCTTCTTCGCCGCAGTCTTCTTCGTCGTCGCGACCTTCTTAGCAGCCTTCTTGGACACGGTCTTCATCACCTTCGTCTCCGGCTGTTCGAGTGCCGCCGCGGTGGCCGGCTTGTCGTCGCGCAGGCGATGGAACGAGGCCTGGCGCACCAGCCCCTCCTTGCCCCAGCCGCGGAAGAAGACCTCGACGACGCGTTCGGGCCGCACCCAGTGGATGCGCCCCTTCGGCAGCGGCACGTGCCTCGGGATCTCGACGACTGGCTCCTTGATCTCGATCTGCCGGAGCGACTTCACGAGGTCGAGCAGCATGTCGTTGCCCATGCCCGAGCCGACGCGACCGGCGTAGACCAGCGTGCGGTCCTTGTACTGCCCGAGCATCAACGAACCGAGGCCCTGACGGCCGCCCTTCGGCGGCGTGTAGCCGACCACCACGAAGTCGCGCGTCTCCGCCGTCTTGACCTTGAGCCACTGGTCGGAGCGGCCATCGATGTACCGCGAATCCGCCCGCTTGCTGATGATGCCTTCCATGCCGCGATCGCGCGCCGCATCGAAGATCTCCGGTCCGCGGCCGGCGATGTGCGTGCTGTAGAAGAAGCGCGGGTCGCTGCCCTGCAGCAGGCGTTCCAGCAGCGCCTTGCGCTCCACGAGCAGTGCGCGCCGGAGGTCGTGGCCATCGAGGGCGAGCAGGTCGAAGACGACGTAGCGCAGGCAGGTGGCGTCCTTCTCGGACAGCGCGCGCTGCAGCGCGTTGAAGTCGCTGTAGCCCGACCGGTCCACCGCGATGAGTTCGCCGTCGAGGACCGCGGACGCGCCGAGACCGCGCAGCATCTGGATGAGCTCCGGCGCGCGCTCGTTCCAGGGGATTCCGTTGCGCGACCACAGCATCGGCTCGCGACCGGACTGTCCGAGCAGGCGGTAGCCGTCCCACTTCCACTCGTGGATCCACTCGCCGCCGACGGGCGCGTTCTCGGCCGAAACGGTGAGCATCGGCTGCACGAACTCCCCCATCGGGAATTCCGCCCCGCCGGCGAGACGCGCCGCATCGCGCTTGAGGGAACGAAGATCGCGCACCGCCCCGGACTTCGCCGCGTTCGCGCGCGCTGTCGCGGCCTTCTTCGTGGCCACCTTCTTCGTGGCCACCTTCTTCGTCGCGCGCGGCGTCGTCGCCTTTTTCGTCGCGGACGCCCGCGTCGTCTTCGTCTTCGCCATTGCGGCGTCTCCGGTATCGAAGCCCTTGCGGGCGCGGATCTCCAGCCCCGCCTTCGTCGACGCGCCGGGCGCGTCCGGCGGCGGTGCCTGCAGGTCGCCGATGAGGTCGTCGGCTTCGAGGTCGCCCGCGTACTCGTCGGTGCGCTTGAGCAGCATCCACTGGCCGCGACGACCGCGCTGATGGGTGCGGATCAACGACCAACGGCCCTTCAGGCGCTCGCCCTCGAGCCTGAAGTCGAGGCGGCCCTTGAGGATCGCGGCCTGCAGGTCGCCCTCGGGCGTCCACGTGCCATGGTCGAAGATCGCCATGTGCCCCGCACCGTATTCGCCCTCGGGGATCAGGCCTTCGAAGTCGCGGTAGCGCAGCGGATGGTCTTCGGTCTCGACCGCGAGGCGCTTCTCGCCCGGTCGGAACGATGGCCCGCGTGGGACCGCCCAGCTGCGCAGCACGCCGTCCACTTCCAGCCGGAAGTCGTAGTGCCGTGCACGGGCATGATGCAGTTGCACGACGAACGACAACGGCCCGCCGCGCCGCTTCGGCACGTCGCCCTTCGGCTCGGCGGTCCGCGCGAAGTCGCGCTTGCGGTTGTATTCCTGAAGGCCCATGGATCAGGCGCGCTTCTTGGTGCTGCGTGGCTTGGCCTTGGGCTTGGGCTTGACCGCTGTGCGTGACGTCTTCTTGGCCGCCTTCGACGTCCCACCGCCCTTGCCTTCCAGGCTCTTCTGCAGCAGCGCCATGAAGTCGACGACGTTGGTGGCCGTCTCCGCCTCTTCCTCGTCGTCGTCCTCTTCGATCTTGGTGGTGCCCTTCTGCTTGATGCGCTCCTTGATCACCTGCGACAGCCGCTCGCGGAACTCGTCCTTGAAGTCGGCCGGCGTCCATTCGTCCGTCATGGACTCCATGAGCATCTCGGCCATCTCCATCTCGCGTGGGGTGACGTGCCAGGCTCGCGCGCTGCCGGCGGGCAGGTCGTATTCAGAGACCTCGACGAGTTCCTGCGGGAACCGCATCAGCAGCAGCATCAGCGCATCGCCTTCGGGCCGCACCATGCACAGGTACTCGCGCGTGCGGATCACGACGCGCCCGACGCCGACGCGGCCGTTCTTCTTGAGCACCTCGCGCAGCAGCACATAGCCCTTCTCGGCTTTCTTGCCCGGCACCAGGATGTACGGCTTCTCGATATACGACGGCGAGATCGACTCGGCATCGACGAACGATTCGAGCGCGATCGTCTCGTGGTTCTCCGTCGCGGCGCGCTGGATGTCCTCCGGCTGCAGTACGACGTAGTTGTCCTTCGAGAACTCGTATGCCTTGACGATCTCCTTCCACGGCACTTCCTCGCCGGTGTCGGCGTTGACGCGCTCGTAGCGCACCGGCGTGTTGTCGCGGGCGTCGAGCATGCGGAAGTGGATGTCGGTCCGGCGCTCGCCCGACATCAGCTGGATCGGGATGTTGAGCAGGCCGAACGAGATCGAGCCGGTCCAGATGGGCCTGGCCATGGGGCGTCTCCAGCGTGTTTTCCGAACCCTCGCGCAGCCCGCGTCCGTGCCGGGTGAAGCGGCCGGGCGATAATGGCGGGGTCGGTTGACCCGGGAGAAACGCGATGGCCGAGCGGCCCGTGCTGTTCCACAACAAGTCGTCGTGTTCGAAGTGCCGTGGCGCGCTGGAACTGCTGCACGCGCATGGCGTGGACCCCGAGGTCGTCGACCTCACGGCCACGCCGCCGGGGCTAGAGCTGCTGCGAATGCTGGTGCGCCGAACGGGCGGCAGTGCGCGCGACCTCCTGCGCACCGGCGAGCCGGCCTACGCGGCACTCGGGCTGGCCGACCCGTCGCTCGACGACGAGGCGGTGCTCGCCGCGATGGCGTCGCATCCGGAGCTCATCGAGCGGCCGATCCTCGTCGTCGGCGACCGGGCCGTGGTCGGTCGACCGCCCGAGCGCGTGCTCGATCTGCTGGGCGACTCCTGACTCAGGCGAGCTTGGTCGCCCTCAGCGCGGCCACGCGCGGCGGCGGTGCGAAGGAGTCGCTTCGCGCATCGTCCCAGTACTGCTGGAACACGGCGTGCTCGGGCATGCCCGCGAGCAGCTCGCCCGGCGCGAGGAAGCGGTAGATCGCGGCCAGCGAGCGCACCTCCGTGGCCGAGACCCGCCGCATGATGTGCTCGGGCCCCAGTTCGGACGGATGCTGCAGGCCCGCGGCGCACAGCAGGTCGCGCATCGCCTTGAGCGTGTTCGCGTGAAACTGCTGCACGCGTGTCGACTTGTGGGGTACGTCGAGTGCGCGCCAGCGCTTCGGGTCCTGCGTGGCCACGCCCGTCGGGCAGCGGTCGGTGTGGCAGCTCTGCGCCTGGATGCAGCCCACCGCGAACATGAAACCGCGGCCTGCATTGCACCAGTCGGCGCCCATCGCCATCGTGCGCGCCAGGTCGAAGCCGCTGATGATCTTGCCGGCCGCGGCGAGCCGCACGCGATCGCGCAGGCCGAGACCGACGAGCGTGTTGTGCACGAGCATCAGGGCCTCGTGCATCGGCACACCCACGTGGTCAATGAATTCCGCCGGCGCCGCGCCGGTGCCGCCCTCGGCACCGTCCACGACGATGAAGTCCGGCAGCAGCCCCGTCTCGTGCATCGCCTTGGCGATGCCGAACCATTCCCACGGATGCCCGATGGCGAGCTTGAAGCCGGTGGGCTTGCCTCCCGACAGATTGCGCAGGCGGTCGACGAATTCGAGCAGGCCCTTCGGGGAGTCGAAGGTCGAATGGCGCGCGGGGGAAATGCAGTCGACACCCGCGGGCACGCCCCGCGTCGCGGCGATCTCGGCCGTCACCTTGGCGCCCGGGAGGACGCCACCGTGCCCGGGCTTCGCGCCCTGCGACAGCTTGACCTCGATCATCCGCACCTGCGGATCGGCGGCGGCGGCCGCGAACTTCGTCTCGCTGAAGCTGCCGTCCTCGTCGCGGCAACCGAAGTAGCCCGATGCGACCTCCCAGACCAGGTCGCCGCCGGCTTCGCGGTGGTACGGCGAGATCGAGCCCTCGCCCGTGTCGTGGTAGAAGCCGCCCATCTTCGCGCCCCGGTTGAGCGCGCGGATCGCATTCGCCGAGAGCGAGCCGAAGCTCATCGCCGAGATGTTGAAGACGCTCGCCGAATACGGCTGCGGACGGCCTTCTCCGACGGTGATTCGGAAGTCGTGCGGCATGTGCTCCGAGGGCCGCATCGAATGGTTGATCCATTCGTACTCCGGCCCGTACACGTCCTGCAGCGATCCGAACGGCCGCGTGTCCAGCACGGACTTCGCGCGCTGGTACGCGAGCGCCCGCTCCTGGCGCGAGAAGGGCACTTCGGCCGTGTCCGCCTCGATGAAGTACTGGCGCATCTCCGGGCCGATCGCCTCGAGCCCGTAGCGGAAGTGCGCGAGCAGCGGGTAATTGCGCCGCAGCGTGCTGCGGCGCTGCAGGAGGTCCCACGTGCCCAGCGCCGCGAAGGGCGCCAGGACCGCGAACGCGATCCCACCGTGGCCGGTCACGGCGAAGATGCCGATCGCGACGAGCGTCGCGACCACCACGGCGATGTAGAGCGCGTATCTCATGCGGCCTCCTGTCGCGGCGAGCATACCCGTCGAGCGCAAAGGCACCGTGGGGACTCAGTCCGCTCCGAGGCTCGCATGCCACGCCGCATAGGACGTCGTATGCACCATGTGCCGTCCCAGGTCGGGCGCGCCGTCGTCCCACCAGACCGGTCCGCGCTCCCCGAGCGCGACCTTGGCGCGATGCACGTCGCGACGCGCACGCGTGGCGGCTTCGGCGTCACCGTCGCGCATCGCCTGCCCGATGGCCCGACGTGCGGCCATCAGCAGGCGGACCAGCCGCTGGCGTTCGTCATCGGCGAGCCCCGGGTCGGCGCGGCGCCAGAGCCGTCCACGGACGACGATGTAGCGGCCGTCGGGCGTCACGGTGGGCGGTTCGCGTGTGGCCATTGGCGGAGCCTGCGCGCCGCGACGTCGTCGCAACGTGGCCCGCGGCCGAGACTGAGGAACTGCCCGGAGCGGGACTCGAACCCGCACGACTAGGTCGGGGGATTTTAAGTCCCCTGCGTCTACCGGTTTCGCCATCCGGGCGTGGGCATAGCTTACGGCTTCCGGAAAAAAGAACGCCCCGCATCGCTGCGGGGCGTCGATCTGGAGGCCGAGGTCGGAATTGAACCGGCGTACGCGGATTTGCAGTCCGCTGCATAACCACTCTGCCACCCGGCCGGGAAGCGTCGGGCACACTATCGAAGCGTGCCCCTCAAAAGACAAGACCCCGCGAGCGGGGTCTGGTCGAACGGTTCCGATGCACTGGCTCCGAAGAATCTGGAGCGGGAAAAGGGACTCGAACCCTCGACCCCGACCTTGGCAAGGTCGTGCTCTACCAACTGAGCTATTCCCGCGGAACAGGCTGCGCATTCTACGGAAGCCGCCGGCCGTGTCAACACTCCGCCTGAAGATTTCGCGCTACGCAGCGCCGGTTCGCGTGTCCTTCGACAGCACGGGCCAGGCCGCGCGCAGGTAGGCCCAGCCGGACCACAACGTCAGCAGGGCCGCGGCCGCCAGGAGCCATTCCCCGATCGTGAACACCGGCACGCCGAGCACCGGATCCTGGAACAGCAGGCAGGTCAGCGCGACCATCTGCACGATCGTCTTGAACTTGCCGATGCTCGCGACCTTCACCCGCGCCCGCTCGCCGAGCTCGGCCATCCACTCGCGCAAGGCGGACACGGCGATCTCGCGCCCGATGATCACCGCGGCCCACAGCGCCATCCACTTGGTGGGGTGCACCTGCACAATGAGCAGCAGCGCCACGGCCACCATCAGCTTGTCGGCGACGGGATCGAGGAAGGCCCCGAACGCGGAATACTGGTCGTAGCGGCGGGCAATCCAGCCGTCCAGCCAATCGGTGATCGACGCCACGGCGAACACGGCCGCGGCGGCGAAGTTCGTCCACTTGTACGGCAGGTAGAACACGAGCACGAGCACCGGGATCAACAGGATCCGCAGCAGCGTCAGGGCGGTGGGTACGGTGATGCGCATGCCTTACTCCGCGCCCTCGGACGGCGCCAGCCCGTGCAGGGTGTCATAGATCCGCTGGGCGAGCGCGGCGTTCACGCCCTCCACCCGGGCGATTTCCTCGACCCCCGCGCCCTTGAGCCCCCCGAGCCCGCCGAAGTGCTTGAGCAGCGCCGCCCGGCGGCGCGGGCCGATGCCCGCGATGTCCTCCAGCCGGCTCGTGGTGCGCGCTTTCTGTCGCTTGCCGCGGTGACCCGTGATCGCGAAGCGGTGGGCTTCGTCGCGCACCTGCTGGACGCCGTCCTCTCGCTGTCGGCCTGCAAGAACGAAACCCCGACGGCGCAGAACGAGGCCGACCAGGCCGCCGCTGCTG
>NZ_BAAGAB020000023.1:0-36590 GCF_047159895.1 Lysobacter xanthus | reverse complement strand
ACCAGCACGCGCGGCAGGCTCATGCGGGCCCCCGGCTGGGCAGCAACATGCGGAACGTACTGCCGGCGCCGCGCACCGACTCCACCTCGATGCGGCCGCCGAGGGCCTCGACCATCTGCTTCACGAGCGCGAGTCCCAGCCCCACGCCCGGCACGCTCTTGCGACGCAGCGCCTCGACCTGCTCGAACGGCTCGAAAATGCGGTCGAGGTCCTGCGGCTCGATGCCGATGCCGGTGTCGCGCACCTCGATGCGGTGCCAGCCGTCGGACGACGCCAGCCGCAGCACCACTTCGCCCTCCGGTGTGAACTTGTACGCGTTCGACAGCAGGTTGCCGATCGACAGCCGCAGCAGGTCGGAATCGGTGTGCAGCGGGGCGAGCGGCGCGTCGACCTCCAGCCGCGTCGTGAGCCCCGGCGGCGCCTCGTCGTGGCAGGCCGCGATGACCTCGTGCGCGAGCGGTTCAACGTCGACGTCGCCGAGCTTCGCGTCCAGTCGCCCGCTTTCGATCCGCGCGCGGTGCAGCAGCCCTTCGATGAGCGTGGTCATCTGCTGCGTCGCGCGCGTCAGCCGGTCGAGCCGCGTGCGCAGTGCCTCGGGGAATGCGGGATCGCGCGCCAGCAGCTGCAGGTTGAGCGCGAGCGTCGTGAGCGGCGAACGCATCTCGTGCGAGATCATCCCGAGGAAGTAGCCCTTCGCGCTGCTCGCGCGCTCGGCTTCGAGGCGCGCGCCCTCGGCCGCCTGCACGGCCGCCTGCAGTTGCCGGTTCTTCGCGCTCACCCGCAGCGCGAGGTCGGCGAGGTCCGTCGACAGCGTGGCGAGCTCGCCGCGCAGCACGTCGCCGGCGCGCTTGGCCTCCACCAGGTTCGAGACGCGCGCCAGCAGCTCCGCGGCGCCGAAGGGCTTGCCGACGAAGTCCTGCGCGCCGTCGCGCAGCAGCGCGACCCGCACCGCATCGTCGCCGCGCGCGGTCAGCACCAGCACGGGCAGCGCGTCGAGGTCGCGGTCCGCGCGGATCGCACGCAGCAGCGCATCGCCCGGCATGCGCGGCATCATCAGGTCGGTGATCAGCAGGTCGGGCGGCGATGCATGCACCGCGGCGAGCGCGGCCTCGCCGTCCTCGACGGTGTCGACCTCGAAGCGCGGACGCAACGTGGCGACCAGGAGTTCCCGCATCGAGGCATTGTCTTCCGCCACGAGCACGCGCGGCCGCGGGGGCACGTCGGGCGTGGGCTCGACCGGCCGGGGGTCCGCGTCCGTCGGTTGCAGCTCCTGCAGCGCGGCGGCGAGCGCGGTGGCGGCGAAGCCATCGGCGCCACGCAGCTCGCCTTCCGCGCGACGGGCCGGCAGGTGCACGCGGAAGCGCGCGCCGCCCTCGGGTGCATCGTCGAGCGCCACCCGGCCTTCGTGCAGCGCGACGAACTCGCGCACGATCGACAGCCCGAGCCCGGTGCCGCCCCGCGTGCCGTCGCCGTCGTCGACCTGGCGGAAGCGTTCGAACACGGCCTCGCGCTGGTCGGCGGGGATGCCGGGGCCGCTGTCGGCGACGGTGATGTCGAGGCCGTCGGCGGTGGCGACCGACGACAGCCGCACCGTGCCGCCGGATGGCGTGAACCGCAGTGCGTTCGCGAGCAGGTTCACCACGACGCGCTCGATCTTGTCCGCGTCGAACGTGGCCGGGACGCCGCCGGCGACCTCGACGTCGAGTCGCAGGCCCCGCTGCTCGGCCACGCCCTGGAACTGCGCGGCGATGCGGCGCAGCCACGCGCCGCTGTCCTGCGTCGACAGCTGCAGTCGCGCCTGGCCGGCCTCCAGCCGCGCGACGTCGAGCAGGTCGTTGACGTGTCGCAGGAGCACGAGGCCGTTCGAATGGATGGTGCCGACGCGGCGGCGCTGCGTCTCGTCGAGGCGCGGGTCGGCGAGCATCTGCTCGGCCGGCGCGAGGATGAGGGTCAGCGGCGTGCGCAGCTCGTGGCTGACGTTCGCGAAGAACTGCGTGCGCATCGCGTCGAGCTGGCGGACGCGGTTGAACAGCGATTCGAGCTCGCTGTGCGCGACCTCGAGCTTCACTCGTCGCTCCTCCGACAGCCGCGCCGCCTGCACCACCGCCTCGATCTGCGGCTTCACGTAGACCAGCCCGATCGCGGTGGCCACCGACGCGACCGCCGTGGCCGCCTTGAGCAGGCCGGCGGCGACGTAGTCGGGATACCAGGTGGTCCAGATCTCCATGAAGTGCGTGCCGCCGCACAGGCCGATGAACAGGCCGAAGGCGATGAACACCGGGCTGAAGGGCAGGCGCAGCCGGCGCACCAGGCCCCAGAGCAGCAGCGAGATGCCGACGTAGGCGGCGCCGATCAGCAGGTCCGACCCGACGTGCATCCACAGGATGCCGGGCAGCCACAGGTAGCAATGCCCGTGCGGCATGAAATAGGCGCTGTCGCGCAGGGCGGTGTCGAGCCAGGCGGGCATGGCGGGTTCACGGAGAGAGCGTGGCGCGACTATAGGCGAGGCCCGGGGGCCCACGGCCGGCTCGACCTCCCGCCGACGGCTCGCCGGGCATCGTGTTCAGCCCCACGGAGACCGCGCCATGGCGATGCCCCGCGAAGCGATGGACGACTGCATCCGCAACTGCACGGACTGCCATGCGATCTGCGTGGCGACGGTGACTTACTGCCTCGAACAGGGCGGGGCGCATGCCTCGGCCGACCACCTGTCGCTGATGGCGACCTGCGCGGACATCTGCCGCACCAGTGCCGACGCGATGCTGCGCGGCGCCGACGTCCACGTGCACACGTGCCGCGCCTGCGCCGCGATCTGCCGGGCCTGCGCCCAGACGTGCGAGGCGATGGGCGACGATGCGCGCATGCAGGCCTGCGCCGAAGCCTGTCGCCGCTGCGCGGACAGCTGCGAGCGGATGGCCGCCTGATCCGCCGCGCCGGCTATAGTCCGGCCCCCGCCCGACCGGAGCCGACGATGGACCTGCCCGAACGCATCGAAAAGGAGACCGGCCCGTCGCCACGCTGGTCGGTGATCTGGCTGCACGGCCTCGGCGCCGACGGCTACGACTTCGAACCGCTGGTGCCGCAGATCGTGCGCCCGTCGTGGCCGGCGATCCGCTTCGTGTTCCCGCATGCGCCCGTCGCACCGGTGACCATCAACGGCGGCATGCGCATGCGCTCGTGGTACGACATTGTGAGCTTCGACCTCGCGGGGCGTGCCGACGCGAAGGGCGTCGATGCCTCCGTCGCGCGCGTCGAGGCGCTGATCGCGCGCGAGATCGAGCGTGGCGTGCCGGCCTCGCGGATCATCCTCGCCGGTTTCTCGCAGGGCGGCGCGGTGACGCTCGCGGCCGGTCTGCGCCGCGAGGCGCCGCTCGCGGGGCTCGTTGCGCTGTCGACCTACCTGCCGCTCGGCCTCGATGCGCTTGCCGGACTCGGTGCCACGCCGGCGGGCGCGCGACGCCAGCCGGTGTTCGTCGCGCACGGCCGCATGGACCCCGTAGTGCCCTTCGCCGCGGGCGAGGACGCGGCCCGCAGGCTGCGCGAACTGGGCTTCGCGGTCGACTTCCACGCCTATCCGATGCAGCACCAGGTCTGCCCCGAGGAGGTCGATGCCCTGCGCGCCTGGTTCGAGGCGCGACTTTCAGCGGATTCAGCAACTGGGTGACCCGCCGCGTCCACGGACCGCTTTGGAGGCTAATATCGGTCCGGGGGGGTATCGGCGGAGGGGAACGTGGATACGCTGAACGTAGTGGTTGCCGACGACGAGCCGCTGGCTCGCGACCGATTGCGCGTCCTGCTGGAAGACCAGCCGGGCGTGCGCGTGGTCGCGACCGCATCCGACGGCACCCAGGCGCTGCATGCATGCGCCGAACATCATCCGGACCTGGTCCTGCTCGACGTCTCGATGCCGGGGATGGACGGGCTGGAGACGGCGCGGCACCTCGCCGCGAGCGAACCGCGCCCGGCCGTCATCTTCTGCACCGCCTACGACGCGCATGCCGTGTCGGCGTTCGAGGCGGAGGCGCTGGACTACCTGGTCAAGCCGGTGCGGCCCGAACGGCTCGCCGCCGCGCTGGAGCGCGTGCGCAGGCTTACCGCGGTGCGCGGCAACGGCGACGGCGGCACGCGCGGCCGCACGCACCTGTGCGCGCGCCTGCGCGGTTCGCTGCGGCTGATCCCGATCGACGACATCCACTACCTGCAGGCCGAGGAGAAGTACGTCGTCGTGCACCACGCGCGCGGCGAGGACCTCATCGAGGAATCCCTGCGCTCGCTGGAGATCGAATTCGGCGATCGCTTCGTCCGCATCCACCGCAACTGCCTTGTGGCGCGACACGAGCTGCTCGAGCTCAAGCGCACGCCCGATGGCCACGTGCACGCCCTGCTGCGCCACGGCCGGCAGCCGCTCGAGGTGAGCCGCCGCTGCGTCTCGGCCCTGCGCGAGCGGCTCGCGCACCTGTGACCGATCCGGTACCCGACCGCGCCGCCGCCGAAGCCGCGGCCGCGGCCGAGCGCCTGATGGCGCAGGCCCGCCTGCAGCAGGCCATCGAAACCCGGCACGCGGCGAGCGACCGCACCGCCACCACGTGGATCATCGTGGGCGCCACGACGCTGTTCGGCGCGGTGATGGGCGCGCTCGCCGGCGCCCGGCACGGGCACTCGCTCGTCCTGTCGCTGTTGTTCGCCGTCGTCGGCGGGATGCTCGCGGTGGTCCGCCAGCGCGCACTCTGAACCGCCAGGCAAGGCCGGTTGGGCCGCGCGGCGCGATCCGCGACAATGCGTCGATGACCGATACCCCGACGCCCGGCGTGCTGCGCATCGCCACCCGAAAGAGCCCGCTCGCGATGTGGCAGACCGAACACGTCGCCGATCGCCTGCGCGCCGCGCAGCCCGGCCTGCAGGTCGAGTTCGTGCCGCTGAGCACGCGGGGCGACGAGGTGCTCGACCGCTCGCTCGCCGCGATCGGCGGCAAGGGGCTGTTCCTCAAGGAACTCGAGCTCGCGATGCAGCGCGGCGACGCCGACTGCGCGGTGCATTCGCTCAAGGACGTGCCGATGGAGCTCGAGCCCGGTTTCGCCCTCGCCGCGATCCTGCCGCGCGCGGACCATGCCGACGCCTTCGTCAGCAATCGCTATACCGACCTCGAGGCATTGCCGGCGGGCGCGGTGGTGGGCACGTCCTCGCTGCGGCGCCAGGCGCAGGTGCGGGCCCGGCGGCCCGACCTCGTGCTGCGCGACCTGCGCGGCAACGTCAACACGCGCCTTGCCAAGCTCGATGCCGGCGAATACGACGCGATCGTGCTCGCCTGCGCGGGCCTGCAGCGGCTCGGCTTCGACGACCGCATCCGCGCGCGGCTCGACGCGCCCGACTGGCTGCCCGCGCCGGCGCAGGGCGCGATCGCGATCGAATGCCGCGACGGCGACACCGCGACGATCGCGCTGTTCGCCGCGCTCGACGATGCGGCGACGCAGACGCGCGTCGCCGCCGAGCGGGCGATGAACCGCGCGCTGCACGGCTCCTGCCACGTCCCGGTGGCCGCCTTCGCGACGCTCGACGGCGACCGCCTGCACCTGCAGGGCCTGGTCGGGTCGGCGCTCGATGGGCGCTTCGTCCGGGCGGAGGCGGAAGGGCCCGCAGCTTCGCCCGACGCGCTCGGCGAGTCTGTCGCACGCGCCTTGCTGGAGCAGGGCGCGGGTGCGCTGATCGCCGCATCGGCCGAACCGGATACGGGCCCCTTCGTCTCCTGAGCCGGCGGCGCGTGGCTCAGTAGTACAGCGAAACGAGGTGGCGCGCCTCGGCGAAGAACAGCCAGCGCTCCACGAAGGCACCCGCGAGCAGCGACACGGTCGCGAGCACCGTCAGCGCCGTCGCCGCATCGGGCAGCACCCAGCCCAGCGCCAGCGCGAGCGCCGGCACGGTCGAGAACGCAATCACGGCGACCGCGCGCAGGCGAAGTGCGTGCTTGCGTGCCAGCACGAACACCATCTCGCGCGTGACGAAGTTGCCTTCCGTGTGCGGTCGCTCGAAGACGCGTGCTTCGCGCAGCGGCAGCCCGAGCGCATCGCCGCGGGTGGGTAGCGGCGTCGAGTCGATCGCCGCCCAGTAGCGACGCTTGACCAGCACCAGCGCGCCGGACCCGAGCACGGCGAGGAACAGCGTCAGCCGCGACGGCCGCACGTCGAACACCGCGTCGAGCGCGAGGAAGGCGACGCCGCCGGACAGCAGCGAGAACATCGCGTACACCAGCGGCACGGCGCGGTGCGTCCACGCCGGGATCGGCTTCAGCGAGGCGTAGATCATCGCGGTGCAGTAGACCGTGCCGAGGGCGAGCGGGGTCAGCAGCACCGAGGCGACGATCGCGATGGCGAGTCCGGTGCCCTTCGACGCCAGCGGCCCCAGGTCCAGCGCCACGAAGCGCGGCAGCAGCACGAGCGCGAGCATCGCGGCCGGCACGAGCGTCGCGACCGCCACGATGCCTTCGCGCGACAGCCAGGACGTCCGCCACTGCGAGAACGCGCGCCAGGCCCGCAGCGGCTTGCCGAGGTGCCCGACCGAGCACAGCAGGCCGGCGACCGACGCGAGCATGCCGACCAGCAGCGCGGCGAGCAGCGACCGCGGCGACGCGCCGACGATCGCGGCGACGCCGCTCCAGGCCAGCAGGCCGTAGCCGAGGCCCGACAGCGTGGTGAAGAAGATGACGGAGAGGGCGGGATGCATGTCAGGCGGCTCCGTCGGGCGACAGGCGCGGCACGCGCGCGGCGCCGGGATGCAGGTTCATCGCGACAGCATCCGGTCGAGCCAGCGCAGCACGGGCGGCAGCGCACTCGCGTCGAGGGCTTCGGCGACCGGCGCCGCCTCGGGGGTGCCGCGGCGGGGGCGCGGCGGCAGGTACTTGTTCACCGGCTTGTAGCCGAGCTCGGGCATCAGGTCGATACCGCCACGCTCGGCGACGAGCTTGGACACCTTCGATTCCGGGTCCGCGAGATCGCCGAAGTGCCGGGCGCGCGTCGGACAGGCCTGCACGCAGGCCGGCTGGCGTTCGGCCTCGGCGAGGTTCTCGTTGTAGATGCGGTCGATGCAGAGCGTGCATTTCTTCATGACGCCCTCGACGCTGCTGTACTCGCGCGCGCCATACGGGCAGGCCCACGAGCAGAGCTTGCAGCCGATGCACTTGCTCTCGTCGACCAGCACGATGCCGTCCTCGGCGCGCTTGTAGCTCGCGCCGGTCGGGCAGACCGTGACGCAGGCGGGTTCCTCGCAATGCAGGCAGGAGCGCGGGAAATGCAGCGTCATCGCCGGCTGCGCGAGGTCGGCGGCGAGGTTCATCGACGCGCAGCCGGTGCGCGGCGTGGTCGGGCTCGTCGAATCGGGGCTGTCGGGCTGCGGCGGCTGCGCGCGCGCGGCATCTCGACCGACCGCGCGGTCGAGGTCGTCGAGATGCGAGGCGTCGCGCATCGACGTATCGGATTCGCGCGGCCCGAATGGTGGCGTGGTGTCGACGAGCACCGCGGCGAGCTCGTAGCTGTGCACGCGGTTGAACCACACGCCCGTGGGCTTGTCGCCGTACGGCTTCTCGTCCGGCAGTGGCGCGGCGAATCCGCCGGCGTTCCATTCCTTGCAGGCCACCGCACAGGCATGGCAGCCCACGCAGGTGTCGAGGTCGATGACGAGGCCGAGCTTCTTCGGCGTGGGCGGTGGCAGCATCGTCACCGGCGGCGCCCTCCGCGCGCGAGCGCGATGCCGACCAGGAAGATCGCAAGCGGCAGCAGCAGGCTCGGGGCCACGATGCGCATCAGCCCGCCGAGGTCATCGGCCGCCGTGATGTCGCCGAACGGTTCGATCACCCCATAGCCCAGCAGGACGATGAGCAGGAAGCCGAGCGCGACCAGCGCGTAGCCGAGGATGCGTCGCGGCGTCATGAGGCCTCGCGGGTGTCGCGCTCGCGGCGGAAGTCGGCGCCATAGCGGAGGGGACGATCGTCGACTGGGCCGTGCGGCAGCGGCGGGAACTGCGGATGCGAGAGCGCGTCGCCCGGCGCGGCCTTCGCGATGCGCACGCGCAGGTCGAACCACGCGGCCTGTCCGGTGACCGGGTCGGCGTTCGCGTAGTCGCCGTTGGGCGTGATGTCGGAGATCAGGTGGTTGAGCAGGAAGCCCTTGGTGGCTTCGGGCGTGTCCTTGGGCAATTTCCACGCGCCGCGGCGCTTGCCGATCGCGTTCCACGTCCACACCGTGTCGGGCTGCACGTTCGAGGCCATGCGCGCCTGCACGGTGATCGTGCCGTGGTGCGAGGTGACGTCGATCCAGTCCTCGTCGGCGATGCCGTGCCGCGCCGCGGTATCGGGATGCAGGTAGAGGTAATTGCGCGTCGCGATCTGCCGCAGCCAGGCATTCTGGGAATGCCAGGCGTGGTACATGAACATCGGGCGCTGGGTGATCGCGCTCAGCGGGAATTCGCGGTCGCCGGCGTCGCCCATCTGCGCCTGTTCGAACGGTTCGTACCAGATCGGAAGCGGATCGAAATACGTCGCGACGCGATCGCGGTGTTCGGCCGGTGGCACGTGGCTGCCGTGGCCTTGAGCCGCGAGCCGGAACTTCTGCAGCGTCTCCGAATACAGCTGCAGCACGATCGGCTGCGCACTGCCGACGAAGCCCATCGCCTGCGCCCACTCCAGATAGCCGCGATTGGCCATCTTGAAGTAACGCGCGTGCTCGGGAATCTCGCTGCGCCAGAAGCCGTTGTTCTCGATGTAGCGCTCGAGCTGCTGCGGATTCGGCGCGCCCTTGCCCTCGAGCGAGCCGTCCGCGCCGCGCCAGCCGGCCAGCAGGCCGACGCCGGGCGCACGCTCGTGGTGGACGATGTAGTCGGCGTAGTCGCGGTACTTCGGCGTGCCGTCCTCGTTGACGAGGCCCGGGAAGCCGAGTCGCGCGCCGAGGTCGACGAGCACGCTCTGGAAGCCGCGGATATCGCGCGGACGGCCCTGTGCGTCGGGCTGCGTCGCCGGGTCGAAGATCGGATGGCGGATCGCGTCCGCGGCGCCGTCGGCGTCGGAGATCGGGCGGTCGAGCAGGCTGATCGAATCGAAGCGCTCGAGGTAGGTCGGGTCGGGGAACACCAGGTCCGCGTAGGCGACCATCTCCGACGAGTACGCATCGCAGTAGATGATGCGCGGAATGCGGTAGTCGCCCGATTCATCCTTGTCGATGAGCCAGCCGATGGTCTGGGCCGTGTTCATCGACGAATTCCAGCTCATGTTCGCCATGAACATCATGAGCGTGTCGATCCTGTACGGGTTGCCTGCCCATGCGTTGCGGATGACGGTGTGCATCATGCCGTGCGCGGCGAGCGGGTAGCCCCACGAGAAGGCATGGTCGATGCGGCGCGGCGCGCCGTGTTCGTCGACGACGAGGTCCTCGGGACCGTGCACGAAGCCGAGCGGCGGGGCGTCGAGCACGCCGTTCGCCTGCCGCGTGCGGCCCGGGCGGTTCGGCGGCGGAATCGGCTTGGGGAACGGCGGCTGGTAGCGGAACGAGCCGGGCGTATCGACCGCACCGAGCAGCAGTTGCAGCACGTGCAGCGCGCGGCAGGTGTGGAAGCCGTTGCTGTGCGCGCTGATGCCGCGCATGGCATGCATCGACACGGGACGGCCGACCATCTCCGCGTGCTCGCGGCCCCAGGCATCGGTCCATGTCACCGGCAGGCGGATCTCATGGTCGAACGCGTTCTCGGCGAGTTCGCGGGCGACGCGGCGGATGGTGTCGGCGGGAATGCCGCAACGTTCGCTGACCGCATCCGGTGCGTACTGCGCATCCATGTAGCGTTCGGCGAGCAGCTGGAAGGACGGCACCGCTGTGCGCCCGTCGGCCAGCGCGTACTCCCCGACGACGGCGGGCCGCACGTCGATCGAATTCGCATCGACGGGCGACGACGTCGCGCGGTCGAAGCACAAAGGGCGACCTTCCGCGTCGCGCGCGAACAAGCCGTCGTCCGGTGCGCCCGGATCGCGGATCACGAGCCAGTGCGCATTGGTGTAACGCACGAGGTAGTCGAGGTCGATGCGGTCGGTGCGCAGCAGCTCGTGGATCAGCGCGAAGGCGAACAGGCCGTCGGTGCCGGGGCGGATGCCGATCCATTCGTCCGCGATCGCGCCGTAGCCGGTGCGCACCGGATTCACCGACACGATCTTCGCGCCACGGCCCTTGAGGTGGCCGAGGCCGAGCTTGATCGGATTGGAGTCGTGGTCCTCGGCGACGCCCCAGAGCATCAGGTAGCGCGTGCGCTCCCAGTCGGGCTCACCGAATTCCCAGAAGCTGCCGCCGAGCGTGTACAGCCCGCCCGCGGCCATGTTCACCGAGCAGAAGCCGCCGTGCGCGGCGTAGTTCACCGTACCGAACTGCTGCGCCCACCAGCCGGTCAGGGCCTGGCTCTGGTCGCGGCCCGTGAAGAAGGCCAGCTCGTCCGGGTTGCGCTCGCGGATCGGCTTGAGCCATGAGGTGGCGAGGTCGAGCGCCTCGTCCCACGAGATCTCGCGGAACTCGCCCTTGCCGCGCTCGCCCACCCGCAGCAGCGGCCGCGAGAGCCGCGCCGGCGAGTAGTGCTGCATGATCCCGGCCGAGCCCTTGGCGCAGAGCACGCCCTTGTTGACCGGATGCTCGGGATTGCCCTGGATGTAGCGGATCCGCCCGTCCTGCAGCCAGACCTTGATTCCGCAGCGGCAGGCGCACATGTAACAGGTGGTGGTGCGGACTTCGTCGCCCGGGGTGGGGGACGTGTCGATCACCGGTTCGGAAGGGCCGCGCATGCCGGCCATTGTGCCCGAGCCCCGCGTCGCACCGACCCTTTCACGACTCTGCGCGCCCCCTGCGGCGACACTGCCGCTGCCCCACGGCCCTAGCCGCTGACGCCCGCGCGGTGCCATGCTTGTCGCAGCCGGCCCCGAGACTGGACCCTGATGGAACGCATCGAACGCATCCACGCCCTCCACCGCATCCTCAGCGCGGCCCGCTACCCGGTGACGGTGCAGCGCCTGCAGGAGGAACTGCAGTGCTCGCGCGCGACGGTCTACCGCGACCTCGCCTATCTGCGCGATTACCTGATGGCGCCCGTCGTCGGCAACGGCGAAGCCGGCTTCCGCTACGACCACAGCGACGGCACGCGCTTCGAGCTACCCGGGCTTTGGCTGTCGTCCGAGGAACTCTATTCCCTGCTCGCCGCGCAGCAGCTGCTGGTGCGTTCCGGCGGCGGCGTGCTGTCGAATGCGCTCGCGCCGCTGCAGCAACGCATCGAGAAGCTGCTCGGCGAGCACGCCGGCGGCCGCCGCGTACCGGTCGAACGCGTCCGCGTCATCCCGCACCGCCGGCGCCGGCTGGACGAGGCGAGCTTCCGCAACGTGGCCACCGCCGTGCTCGACCGTCGCAAGCTGGTCTTCGAGTACCGCGCGCGCTCGACCGACGAGAAGACGCGCCGCACCGTCTCGCCGCAGCGGCTGACGCATTACCGCGAGAACTGGTACCTCGACTGCTGGGACCACGAGCGCGAGGCACTGCGCAGCTTCTCGGTGGACCGCATCGTCAACGCGAAGGTGCAGGACGAGGCCGCGCGCGACGTCTCCGACGAGGAGCTCGACCGCCAGCTGTCGTCCAGCTACGGCATCTTCTCGGGCGCTCCGAAGGGCTGGGCGACGATCGTCTTCAGCCCGAAGTCGGCGCGCTGGGTGGCCGACGAGCACTGGCATTCGCAGCAGCAGGGCCGTTTCCTGCCGGACGGCCGCTACGAGCTCAAGGTGCCCTACAGCACCGCGCGCGAGCTGCTCATGGACGTCATGCACTACGGCGCCGACGCCGAAATCATCGAGCCCGCCGCCCTGCGCGAGCAGGCCCGCACGCACCTGCAGCTGGCCCTGAGCAACTACGAGCGGTGACCCCGCAGGCGACGATGGAGCCGATCGCGCTGGTCCTCGGCGCCGGCGGCGCGCGCGGCCTCGCGCAGATCGGCGTGATCGAGGCGCTGGAGGCGCGCGGCTTTCCCGTCGCGGCCGTGGCGGGCAGTTCGATCGGCGCGCTCATCGGCGGCCTCTACGCCGCCGGCAAGCTGACCGACTACCGCGACTGGCTCACGCCGCTGGAGCGCAGCGACATCCTGCGCCTGCTCGATCCCGCCTTCTCCGCGCCCGCGCTGTTCCGCGGCGAACGCATCCTCGCCGAGATGCGGCGCATCGCCGGTTCGCCGAAGATCGAGGACCTGCCGGTGCCGCTCACCGTGGTCGCGGTCGACCTGATGCGCCAGCGCGAGGTCTGGCTGCGCGAAGGCGACCTGTGGGACGCGGTTCGCGCCTCGATGGCGATCCCGGGCGTGTTCACCCCGCACGTGGTGCGTGGCCGCGCGCTGGTCGACGGCGGCATCCTCGCGCCGTTGCCGATCACCGCGACCCGCCTGTCCGGGGCGCATCGGCTCGTGGCCGTCGACATGCATGGTTTTCCGTCGCAGCCGCCGGCGCCGGTCGCGCATCCCGTGCCGGCCGACGAGGCGGGCGAGGGCGCGTCGCTGTTCGACCGGTGGATGCGGCGCTTCGGCGACGCGGCCGCGCCGGAGGCCTCGCGTGCGATCGGTTTCACGGAACTGATGGCGCGCTCGCTGGACACCATGCAGGCGCAGATCGCGCGCGTGCAGATGGCGCTGGACCCGCCGGAGATCGTCATCCGCATTCCGCGCGATGCCTGCCAGTTCTACGAGTTCTGGCGCGCCCGCGAGCTGGTCGATATCGGCCGCGCCTGCGCCGACAAGGCGCTCGACGCCGCGGGCTACTGACCGCCGGACGGACGGCCTGCGGCATCGCAGCCGGTGAGATGGCGCGGGGGGATGGTGATCGCCCGTTCACTGCCGCTCGCCGCCCATGACGACTCCCGCCCGAACCCCGTGCTCCGTCCTCGACGAGATCCTCTGCACCGCGCTCGCGGTCGGCACCGCGCTGGTGGTGCTGCTGCCGGCGGCCCGCGGCGATTCGCCGGTGGGCTGGCTGCCGATGTGGCTGGTGGCGATGCCTGCGGTGGCCTGGTGGGCGCTGCACGGCTTCGCCATGCCCGCGCGGGATATGGAGCGCGCCGCAGTCCCGGTGCGCGCGGTTCGCCGCAGCCTGCCGCAGGCGCGGCGCGCGGCCCGTCCCGCGCGCCGCGGCGGGGCCCGCCGCGCGGCGTGACTTCGGGCCGTTAGGCCCCGCGGATCGCTGTGCTAGCGTCCGGGCTTCCCATTTCCATGCCCGACGCGATGACCCTGCGCAATTCCGGACTGCTGTTCGCTGCCGTGCTGGCCACCTCGGGCGCCGTCCAGGCGCAGGAGGCCACCATGAAACCCGATCCCTACCTCTGGCTCGAGGACGTCACCGGCGAGCGTCCGCTCGACTGGGTGCGCGCGCAGAACGCGAAGACCGAAGCCGAGCTCGCATCGACGCCGCGGTTCAAGCAGCTCGAATCCGACATCCGCGCGATTCTCGATTCGAACGCGAAGATCCCGACCGTCGAGAAGATCGGCGCGTACTACTACAACTTCTGGAAGGACGCGCAGCACGAGCGCGGCGTCTGGCGGCGCACGACGCTCGAGGAATACCGCAAGGCCGAGCCCGCATGGGAGACGGTGCTCGACATCGACGCGCTCAACAGGGCCGAAGGCGCGAAGTGGGTCTTCCACGGCGCCAACTGCCTCAAGCCGGACTACGAGCGCTGCCTGGTCGCACTGTCCAACGGCGGCGCGGACGCGGACGTCACGCGCGAGTTCGACCTGTCGAAGAAGGACTTCGTCGCCGACGGCTTCTTCCGCCCGGAAGCCAAGGGCGGCATGGACTGGATCGACCGCGATCGCACCTACGTCTACACCGACTTCGGCCCGGGCTCGATGACGCCGTCCGGCTATCCGCGCATCGTCAAGGAATGGCGTCGCGGCACGCCGCTGGCCGAGGCGAAGGTGGTGTACGAGGGCACCGATGCCGACATGTACATCGCCGCGTTGCACGACCACACGGCCGGCTTCGAGCGCGATTTCGTCACGCGCACGATCGCCTTCTACAACGACGAGCTCCACCTGCGCGACCGCGACGGCACGCTGACCAAGATCGACGCGCCCAATTCCGCGCAGAAGAACGTGCATCGCGAATGGCTCACGCTCGAACTGCGCGAGCCGTACACGGCGGGCGGAAAGACCTACAAGGCCGGCAGCCTCATCGCCACGAAGTTCGACGCCTTCATGGCCGGCAAGCGCGATTTCGACGTGCTGTTCGAGCCGGATGAGCACCGTTCCCTCGCCGGCACGACGTGGACGCGGCACCATCTCGTGCTGAACGTCCTGCAGGACGTGAAGAACCGCCTCAGCGTGCTCACCCCCGGCGCGACCGGCTGGACCCGGACCGAATTCACCGGCGCTCCGGCGTTCGGCGCGCTGGACGTCAGCGCGGTCGATCCGGACGAGAGCGACGCGGTCTGGCTCACGGCGACGGACTTCCTGACGCCCACCACCCTCTCGCTCGCCACGATCGGCCAGGCGCCGGAAACGCTGAAGTCGATGCCCGCGTTCTTCGACGCCTCGAAGCACGTGATCGAGCAGCACTTCGCGACGTCGAAGGACGGCACGAAGGTTCCGTACTTCCTGGTGCGGCCGAAGGCGCTGAAGATCGACGGCACCGCACCGACGCTGCTCTACGGCTACGGCGGCTTCGAGGTGTCCGTCACGCCGTCGTATTCGGGCGGCATCGGCAAGGGCTGGCTCGACAAGGGCGGCGTCTACGTCGTCGCCAACATCCGCGGCGGCGGCGAATACGGGCCGCGCTGGCACCAGGCCGCGCTCAAGGCCAATCGCCACCGGGCGTACGAGGACTTCGCCGCGGTCGCGAAGGACCTCGTCGCGCGCAAGTTCACCAGCGCGAAGCACCTCGGCATCCAGGGCGGCAGCAATGGCGGCCTGCTGATGGGCAACATGCTGATGCAGTACCCGGAGCTGTTCGGCGCCGTCGTGGTGTCGGTGCCGCTGCTCGACATGAAGCGCTACAGCCACCTGCTGGCGGGCGCGTCGTGGATGGCGGAATACGGCGACCCCGACACGGCGGACTGGGACTTCATCCGCACGTTCTCGCCCTACCACCTGTTCGATGCGTCCAAGACCTATCCGCCCGCGTTCTTCATGACCTCGACCCGCGACGACCGCGTGCATCCGGGCCATGCACGCAAGATGGCGGCGATGATGCTCGACGCCGGCAAGGACGTCCGTTACTACGAGAACATCGAGGGCGGCCACGGCGGGGCGGCGAACAATGCGCAGTCCGCGCGCATGAACGCGCTGTCGCTCACCTTCCTCTGGACCACGCTCGGCGGGAAATGACCTCCGCCGCGCGCCATGGCTGACGCCAGGGCCGCCTCCGGGCGGCTTTGGCTTTTTCTTACCGCAGGGACCTGCACAATGCGCCCCCTCCTGACGCTTCTCATCGCCGCGCTCATGACCACTTCCTCGCACGCCGCCGACCAGCCCACGCCCCCCGACGCCGCGCGCAAGCCGCACGTGGTGAAGGCGCCCCACGGCGCCACGCGCAACGACGAGTACTACTGGCTGCGCGACGACAGCCGGAAGAACCCGGAGATGCTCGCCTACCTCAATGCCGAGAACGCCTACGCCGATGCCTACATGCAGCGGCTCAAGCCGGTCGAGGATCGCGTGTATGACGAGATCGTCGGCCGCATCAAGCAGGACGACAGCTCGGTGCCCTTCCAGCAACGCGGCTACTGGTACTACAGCCGCTTCGAGACCGGGCAGGACTATCCGGTGCACGCGCGCCGCAAGGGCACGATGGACGCGCCCGAGGAAGTGCTGCTGGACGTCAACGCACTCGCGAAGGGCCGCGACTACTACAGCGTGGGCACCTACGAGATCAGCCAGGACAACCGGCTCATGGCCTACGCCGACGACACCGTCGGCCGCCGCCAGTACGTGATCCGCTTCCGCAACCTCGAGACGGGCGAGGCCTATCCCGACGCGATCCCCGGCGTGTCGGCGAACGTCGTCTGGGCCGACGACGGGCGTACTGTCTTCTACATCGAGAACGATCCCGAGACGCTGCTGACCAAGCGCGTGAAGAAGCACGTGCTCGGCACGCCGGTGGCGCAGGACCCGGTGGTCTACGAGGAGAAGGACGACAGCTTCTACATGGGCATCGACCGCACCCGCGACGACCGCTTCATCTGCATCTCGATGAGCAGCACCGTCTCCGACGAGATGCGCTGCGCGCCGGCGGGCGATCCGTCCGACTTCTTCGTGCTCGCCCCGCGCGCGCGCGACGTCGAGTACAGCGCCGACCATCACGACGGGCGCTGGGTGATCCGCACCAATGCGGACGGCGCCACGAACTTCAAGCTGATGACCGCGCCGACCGACGCGCGCTCGCGCAAGCAGTGGAAGGAGTGGATCGCGCACCGCGACGACGTCTTCATCGACGACTTCGAGCTGTTCGACGGCTTCACCGCGATCGCCGAGCGTTCCGGCGGCCTGGAGCGCCTGCGCCTGCTGAAGGCCGACGGCGAGGACTACGTCAAGGCGGACGAGTCGGCGTACAGCATGGGCCTGTCGACCAACGCCGAGCCGGACACCGACTGGCTGCGCTACACGTACACCTCGCTCACCACGCCCGCGACGACGTACGAGCTCAACGTGAAGACCGGCGAGCGCCGCCTGCTCAAGCAGCAGCCGGTGATCGGCTACGACCCGTCGAAGTACGTGACCGAGCGCCTGTGGGCGACCGCGCGCGACGGCACGAAGGTGCCGGTGTCGGTCGTCTACCGGAAGGGCCTGGAGAAGAACGGCACCGCGGCGCTGCTGCAGTACGGCTACGGCAGCTACGGCATGTCGATGGACCCGGACTTCAACCTGCCGGTGGTGAGCCTGCTGGATCGCGGCATGGTCTACGCCATCGCGCACATCCGCGGCGGCGAGGAGATGGGCCGCCGCTGGTACGACGACGGCAAGCTCCTGCGCAAGCAGAACACGTTCACGGACTTCATCGACGTCACCGACTTCCTGGTGAAGGAAGGCTATGCCTCATCGGGGCGCGTCGCGGCCTATGGCGGCAGCGCGGGTGGGCTGCTGATGGGCGCGATCAGCAACATGGCGCCCGAGAAGTACCGCCTCATCCTGTCGCAGGTGCCGTTCGTGGACGTGGTGACGACGATGCTCGATCCGACGATCCCGCTCACCACCAACGAGTACGACGAGTGGGGCAATCCGGAGAAGAAGAACTTCTACGAGTACATGCTGACGTACTCGCCCTACGACAACCTCGCGAAGAAGGCCTACCCGGCGATGTTCGTCGGCACGGGCCTCTGGGACTCGCAGGTCCAGTACTGGGAGCCGGCGAAGTACGTCGCGCGCCTGCGCGACGTGAACACCTCGACGCAGCCGGTGCTCTTCCGCACCAACATGGATGCCGGTCACGGCGGCAAGTCCGGCCGTTTCCGCCGTTATCGCGAACTCGCCGAGATGTATGCCTTCGCGCTCGATCGACTCGGGGTGGCGGGCACCGCAACGCCGGCGAAGTGACGCGCGTGAACGCGCGCCGCGCGACCGTACGCGGCGGCGGCGACGTGCCCCGCCGGCCCGCGGCGTCGGTCGAGGCCGGGGCCGGGCTTCCGCGGTGGCTCGCGTTCGGTCGCCGATGACCGCCCCGCGCCCCGTCCGCTTCCGCTGGGCCTGGTGGCTGCTCGCCTACGCGTCGCTCGGCCTTGGCATCGTCGGCATCGTGGTGCCGGGGCTGCCGACCGTGCCGTTCGTGCTGCTGTCGGCCTTCGCCGCCGCACGCGGGTCCGAGCGCCTGCATGCGCGGCTGCTCGCCGACCGCCGCTTCGGCCCGATGATCCGCGACTGGCAGGCACAGGGCGCGGTGAGCCGGCGCGCGAAGGGGCTCGCGACCACGATGATGACGCTCGCCGCGGCCGTGATGTTCCTCACCGCGCCGAAAGTCTGGATGGCGGCCACGGGCACCGCCTGCATGGCGGTCGTCGCCGCGTGGCTGTGGTCACGCCCGGAGCCGCGGTAGCCCGCGGACGACGCGCTACACTCGCCCCATGAAGCCGATCACCGCCTCGCTCCTCGCGCTCTCCCTCCTCGGCCTCGCCGGCTGCGGCAACAAGGGCCCGCTCGTGCTGCCGACCGCGCCGCCCGCCGAACAGCCCGCGCCGGTCGAATCGCCGGCCCCGGCCACGCCGACGCCCGAGACGCTGAACGACCAGACCAACCAGCGGCCCACCGAGGGCGATGCCAGCGAGGGCGGCAACACGACGCCGCCGAGCACGCCGCCCGCGCGGTAAACCGCGATGCGGTTCTCGAAGATGCATGGCGCGGGCAACGACTTCGTCGTGCTCGACCTGCGCGACGAGCGCGACCCGCCGTCGCCGGCGCTGTGCCGCGCGCTCGCCGACCGCCACACCGGCGTCGGCTGCGACCAGATCCTGACCCTGGAGCCCGCCGACGACGCGGGCGTCGTCGCGCGATACGGCATCTTCAATGCCGATGGCAGCCGCGCCGGACAGTGCGGCAACGGCGCGCGCTGCGTCGCCGCCTGGCTGCGTCGCGACGCGGCCGCACGCGGCACGCCGCTGCCCGCCCGGTTCACCCTCGCGAGCCCCGCAGGCCGCCACGACGTCGAGATCGATGACGCCGGCCGCGTGCGCCTCGACATGGGCCGTCCCGACTTCGAGCCCGCCGCGATCCCGCTCGCCGGCCATGCGCGGGCCGACGAATACGCGCTCGCCGGCCTGCGCTTCGGCGCGGTGTCGATGGGCAATCCGCATGCCGTGCTCCGCGTCGACGACGTCGCGCATGCGGCCGTCGATACGGTCGGGCCGGCGCTGCAGCGCGATGCCGCCTTTCCCGATTCCGTGAACGTCGGCTTCGTCGAAGTCGTCGATCGCGGCCACCTGCGCCTGCGCGTGTACGAGCGCGGCGTCGGCGAAACGCTCGCCTGCGGCAGCGGCGCCTGCGCGGCCGCGGCGGTCGCGATGCGGCGCGGCTGGGTCGACCGCAGCGTCGACATCGACCTGCCCGGCGGCCGGCTCCGCATCGACTGGCCCGACGACGACGCCACGATCGCGATGACCGGGCCCGCCGCATTCGTTTTCGAAGGAGACTGGATCGCATGACCGACGCCACCGAATCGCTGGGTGCCCACGAGGTCGCGGCCTGGCTGCGCCGCCACCCCGAATTCCTGCGCCAGTTCCCGGACCTCGCCGGGTCGCTCGTCGTGCCGCGCGAGACCGGCCCCGCGTCCTCGCTGGCGAGCTACCAGCTGGAGCTGCTGCGCGAGAAGAACCGCGAGCTCAATCGCCGCCTGCAGGATCTCTTCGCCAATGCGCAGGAGAACGAGCGCCTGTCGGTGCGCATCCACCAGCTGACGCTGGCGCTGATGCGGCAGTGCACCGCGATGGACACGCTGCGCACCATGGCGGCATCGCTGGCGGAGGATTTCGAAGGCGACCGCGTCCGCATCGTGCTGCTTCGGCCGATCGACGGCCTGGAGCCGGCCGACTGGCTCGACGTGATCGGCCCCGGCGACACGCGCTTCCGCGCCTTCGCCGACTTCCTCGCCGGCGACGATCCGCTCTGCGGGCGCCTGCAGCCGGCCAAGCACGACGCGCTGTACGGCGACGACGCGGCCGACGTGCAGTCCACCGCGCTGTTCGCCGCGCAGGGCCTGGCCATGGTCGCGGTCGGCAGCCGCGAGCCCAACCGCTTCTATCCGGGCATGGGCACGCTGTTCCTGCGGATGATGGGCGAGTCCTTCGGCGCGGCGCTGTCGAGGTATGTCGGCTGACGCGCCCGCGCTGAAGCCCGCGGCGGTCGAGGGGTTCCTCGGCCAGCTCGCGGGCGAGCGGCAGGCGTCGGCGCATACCGTGGACGCCTACCGCCGTGACCTCGCATCGCTCGCGGGCTGGTGCGCGGCGCACGATGCAGACGTCGACACGCTGGCTGGCGACCAGCTTCGTGCCTTCATCGCCGACGAGCATCGTCGCGGCTGCGCGCCCAAGACCCTGCAGCGTCGCCTCTCAGCCTGCCGCAGCTTCTACGCCTGGATGCTGCGCCACGGCCGCATCGCGGCGAGCCCCGCGGCCGGGCTGCGCGCGCCCAAGGCGCCGCGCAAGCTGCCGAAGGTGCTGGACCCGGACGAGGCGAAGACCCTCGTCGAAGCCGATACCGCCGCGCCGCTCGGCCTGCGCGATCGCGCCTTGCTGGAGCTTTTCTATTCGTCCGGCCTGCGGCTTTCCGAGCTCTGCGGCCTGCGCTGGGCGCAGCTCGACCTCGACGACGGGCTCGTGACCGTGCACGGCAAGGGCCGTCGCGAGCGCGTGGTGCCGGTCGGCTCGCATGCGCGCGCCGCGCTGGCCGACTGGCGCGCGTCCACCGGCGCGAAGGCCGACGATCCGGTGTTCCCCGGGCGCGGCGGTGCGCCGATCACGCCGCGCGCGGTGCAGTTGCGCGTGCGCACGCTCGCCGAACGGCAGGGCCTGTTCAAGCAGGTGCATCCGCACATGCTGCGGCATTCGTTCGCGAGCCACGTGCTCGAGTCGTCCGGCGACCTGCGCGGCGTGCAGGAGCTGCTCGGCCACGCCGACCTGTCGACCACGCAGATCTACACCCACCTCGACTACCAGCACCTCGCGAAGGTCTACGACGCCGCCCACCCGCGCGCGCGGCGGCGCCCGGCGAAGGGCGACGACGAGGCTTGAACACGGCCCGGGCGACCCTCAGGTCGTAGGACGCCGGCCCGTCGCCGGCGCACGGACCGATGCCCGGTCCGCTCCGGAGCCCGAATGGACCCCAGCCGCAATCCCCACGTCTTCCATGCGACCACCATCCTGTCGGTGCGCCGCGACGGCCGCGTCGCCGTCGGCGGCGACGGCCAGGTCACCCTCGGCCATACCGTGATGAAGGCGAACGCGCGCAAGGTGCGCCGCCTCGGCCGCGAGGGCCAGGTCCTCGCCGGTTTCGCCGGCGCCGCCGCCGACGCGTTCACGCTGTTCGAGCTGTTCGAATCGAAGCTCGAGAAGCACGGCCAGCTCACCCGCGCCGCGGTCGAGATGGCCAAGGACTGGCGCACCGAACGCCGCCTCGGGAAGCTCGAGGCGCTGCTCTGCGTCGCCGACCGCGAGACCTCGCTGATCGTCTCCGGCACCGGCGACGTGATCGAGCCCGAGGACGGCATCGTCGCGATCGGCTCCGGCGGCGCCTACGCGCTGTCCGCGGCACGCGCACTGATGGCCCACACCACGCTCGACGCCCGCACCGTCGTCACCGAGGCGCTCAACATCGCCGGCGACGTCTGCATCTACACCAACCGCAACCTGGTCGTCGAAGAGCTCGCCTGAGGCGCGTTCGCCACGAACGCGCCGCGCCTTCGACGTCCCCATACGACTCCGGACCATGCCCCTCAAGCCCGATACGACCAGCGCCACCATGACCCCGCGCGAGATCGTGCAGGAGCTCGACCGCCACATCGTCGGCCAGCACGATGCCAAGCGCGCGGTCGCCATCGCCCTGCGCAACCGCTGGCGCCGCATGCAGCTCGAACCCGAGCTGCGCAACGAGGTGATGCCCAAGAACATCCTGATGATCGGCCCGACCGGCGTGGGCAAGACCGAGATCGCGCGGCGCCTGGCCACGCTCGCCAACGCGCCGTTCGTGAAGGTGGAGGCCACGCGCTTCACCGAGGTCGGCTACGTGGGCAAGGACGTCGAGCAGATCGTGCGCGACCTCGCCGACACCGCGGTCAAGATGTACCGCGAGCAGGCCAAGCAGAAGGTGCGCACGCAGGCCGAGGAGCGCGCCGAGGAACGCATCCTCGACGTGCTGCTGCCGCGTCGCGAGCGCGGCCCGGTGTTCGGCTTCGAGGACACCCAGGCCCACGACGACGATGCCGAGGAGGAGAAGAAGTACGAGGCCACCCGCGGCAAGCTGCGCAAGCAGCTGCGCAAGGGCACGCTCGACGATCGCGAGGTGGAGATCGAAAGCGCGGTGAACGTCGGCGTCGACATCATGGCGCCGCCCGGCATGGAGGAGATGGGCCAGCAGCTGCGGCAGATGTTCTCGCAGGTCGCCGGCGCGAAGACGCACCGCCGCACGATGAGCATCGCCGCCGCGCGTTCGCTGCTGATCGAGGAGGAGGCGGGCCGACTCGTCAACGAGGACGACGTGCGCGAGGCGGCGATCGAGGCCTGCGAGCAGCACGGCATCGTCTTCATCGACGAGATCGACAAGGTGGCCAAGCGCGGCGAGAGCGGCGCGACCGGCGGCGACGTCTCGCGCGAAGGCGTGCAGCGCGACCTGCTGCCGCTCGTCGAGGGCTCCACGGTGAGCACGAAGTACGGATCGGTGAAGACCGACCACATCCTGTTCATCGCGTCCGGCGCCTTCCACCTCGCCAAGCCGAGCGACCTGATCCCCGAGCTGCAGGGCCGCTTCCCGATCCGCGTGGAGCTCTCGTCGCTGACGAAGGACGACTTCGTCAAGATCCTCACCGAGCCGCGCGCGTCGCTCACGCACCAGTACGTCGAATTGATGCGCACGGAAGGGCTGGAGCTGCGCTTCGAGGCCGGGGCCGTCGACCGGCTTGCCGAACTCGCCGCGCAGATCAACGAGCGCCAGGAGAACATCGGGGCGCGGCGACTGCACACCGTGCTCGAGCGCCTGCTCGACACGCTGAGCTTCGAGGCGCCCGATCGCGGCGGCCAGGCCGTCGCCATCGATGCGGCGTACGTGGACACGCATCTCGGCGAGCTGGTCAAGGATCCCGACCTCTCGCGCTACATCCTCTGACGCGTCAGCGGCCCGCCGACGGGTCGAGCCGCAGCAGGCGGCTCGCCACCGGCAGCACGAACCACAGCGAGACGAATACCGCGAGCAGGGCGAGCGCCACGCCGATCGCGGCGTCGGGCCCGGCGATCAGCCGGGCCACCAGATAGGCGTCGAGCGACAGGGCGAGCATCAGCACGGGCATGCCGGCCATCAGCAGGCGCGTCGACAGGCGGATGAAGTGCGCGGAGACCCGGTCGGGACCGGTGAGGCGGTGATAGGCCGCCGGCGTCATGATCAACGCGATCGCGACCACCACCAGCGCGATCGAGCCGAGGTGCAGGAGCTTCTCGTGCGCCGACAGCGCCTTGTCGAAGCGCTCGCTGAAGACCGCGACGAGCTGGAAGCCGAACAGCGCCTGCACGCCGGGCAGCACCATGCGGCATTCCTCGATGACGAGGTCGGCGGCCTTCGTGAGGGACAGCGCCTCGGCGCCGTGGAGCGATGCGGTGGTCATGGGCGCCTCCTTGCCGCCAGCTTCGCGTCGCGGGCGTCGCCGTCGCGTGGTCGCCGCATGCCACCATGGGGCCTCGCCCGGGCGGAGACCGCGATGGCCTATCTCTGGATCAAATGGATCCACATCCTGTCGTCGACGCTGCTGTTCGGCACCGGGCTCGGCATCGCGTTCTTCACCTGGATGGCGCATCGCAGCGGCGATGCCGCGCACATCGCGCGCACCGCCCGGGTCACCGTGATCGCCGACAGCGTGTTCACGGCGCCCGCCGTGCTCGTGCAGTTCGCCACCGGCGCGTGGATGGTGCAGGCGCTCGGCGCGCCGTGGAGCACGTTCTGGATCGGCGCGGCGATCGTGCTGTTCTTCTTCGTCGGCGCCTGTTGGCTGCCGGTGGTGTGGCTGCAGGTGCGCGCCCGCGATCTCGCGCGCGAAGCGGCCGCATCGGAGGCCGCATTGCCGGCCCGCTACCACCGCGTCATGCGTGCCTGGTTCGTGCTGGGTATCCCCGCGTTCCTCGGCGTGCTGGCGATATTCGCACTGATGGTGATCAAGCCCGACGCTCCAGGCTGAACTTTTCAGCGGGCGGCTCTCGCGCCAATGAACATGGCAGACGAATGCCGCGATCCGCGTTCGGATTCGATGCCTCGTGCACATCGCGATGCCTAACGTGGTCGCCATGGGGACCGCGGATCGCGACACCGTCGCGAGGGTCCCGACGAGGACATGAGATGGCGATCGTGATGATCCACGGCCCCGACAGCACGGAGGGTCGACGAACCAACGAGACCGTGCGCGCGGAAATGAGCGCACGGGCGCGACACGCGGGACTGGAGCTGAAGCACTACCGCTGCGGCACCGAGGCGCAGCTGCTGGAGCGCCTGGCGCGCATCGACCGCGGGCAGGCCGACATCATCCTGCTCGACCCGGGCGCCTGCGCCCGATCGAGCGCGGGCCTGTGCCACACGCTCAACCACCTCGACGTGCCCTACATCGAAGTGCACGACGACAGCCACGACGTGCCCGACCCGGTCATTCCGGCGGGCACGGGCACGCGCATCGCGGTGGTCAACGGCTACGCGGCGCAGAGCTACACGCTGGCGATGTCGCTCGCGCTGGAAACACTCGGCCGGGCCGATTCCGAGAACGAGTTCAACGTCGGCACCTGAGGCGGCTCAGTCCGCGCGGACGCGCCAGGCCTCGTCGAGCGAGATGAGCCCCCGGCGCGCGAGTTCGACGGCCGCCTGCGTGATCGGCACCATGCCGTCCGCGACCGCGGCACGGTGGATGGCGTCGGCCTGCGCGCCGGGCACGATCAGTGCCCGCACGCGTGGCGTGATCTCCATCAGCTCGTAGACCGCGCGGCGGCGGTGCACGCCGAGTCCCTCGCACCGGCTGCAGCCGCGTCCGCGATGGAACGTTTCCTCGGCGCCCACGCCGAGCGCCTCGCGCACGTGCGGATCGACGTCCTCGACGTCGCGGCAGGCGCTGCAGGTGAGCCGCACCAGCCGCTGCGCGATCACCGCCAGCAGCGAGGCACGCAGCAGGTACGCCTCGACGCCCAGGTCGAGCAGCCGGGTCACGGTCGTGGCCGCGGTATTGGTGTGCAGCGTGCTGAGGACGAGGTGGCCGGTCAGCGCGCTTTCGACGGCGATCTCGGCCGTCTCGTGGTCGCGCACCTCGCCCACCCTGATCACGTCGGGGTCGTGGCGCAGGACGTTGCGCAATGCGCTCGCGAAGGTGAAATCCGCGGCACGGTTCACCTGCATCTGCTGCACGTCCGCGATATGGAATTCGACGGGATCCTCGATGGTGAGGATGTTGATCCGTTGTTCCCGCAACGCGAGCAGCATCGCGTACAGCGTGGTCGACTTGCCGCAGCCGGTGGGCCCGGTGGCGAGGAACATGCCGTGGCTGCGGGTCATGACATCGTCGACGCGCTTGCGGTCCTGCGCGGTGAGGCCGACCTGGTCCAGGCTCCACAGGCTCTCGCGCGCGTCGAGCAAGCGGATCACCACGCTCTCGCCGAAGACCGTGGGCAACACCGACACGCGCAGGTCGACCTCGCGACCGTCGGGCAGCGCGAAGCCGGTGCGGCCGTCCTGCGGCTTGCGATGCTCGGCGAGGTTCATGCCGGCGATCACCTTGACCCGGCTCACGAAGGCCGGCGTCAGCGCGCGCAGCATGCGGCGGACGGGCACCAGTTCGTCGTCGATGCGGAACAGCAGGTCCGCGCCGCGCTCGCCGGGTCGAAGATGGATGTCCGAGGCGCGGCGCTCCACCGCTTCGGCGATCAGGTCGTGCACGAGCTGCACCACCGGCTGCTCGCGCAACAGGCGCACGGCCTCCTGCTCGGAGGCCACCAGCGCATGGCTGCCCGGGTCGAGGCCGAGCTGCAGCGCGACGCGCCGATCCTCGGCCTGGTCCTAGTGCCTCGCGATCGCCTCGCGGATGTCGTGCGCACTGGCGACGACGGGCGTCACCCGGTGCCGGCTGAGGAAGCCCAGCACGTTCTGCGCCTGCGGGGCGGCCGGGTCCTCCATCGCGACCGCGGCCGCGCCATGGCGGATGCAGACCGGGAACGCGCGCAGCGTCCGCGCGAGCTGCGGGTCGAGCAGCGCGAGCGCCTCGGGCTCGGAGGGGAGCGAGTCGAGGCGCACCAGCGGCAGGCCGAGCCGCTGCGCGCGCTCGTACGCGGCGCGGGTCGCGTCGAGCCCGAGGCCTAGCCAGTCGTCCAGCCCGAGCGCAGGATGCACGCCCGCCCCGGCCACGGGACCGGCCTCGGGATGCGCCAGGTGGCGTTCGAGGCCGGCGATCGAATCGATCAGCGCGGGCGGGGCGAGGTCGTGCGGGTCCAGGCTCATCGATGTCCCCCCTCCCCGGGGCGATCGATTCTCCCGCCGCGCAACCGCCCGCCGTTTGATCCGGCTCAGATCGCGGCGCGGCGCGGCCATCGCGCACGGGATGCGATAATCGAGGCATGAGCGAAGACCCGCGCGGCGACACCACCCATTTCGGCTACCGGGACGTTCCGGTCGGCGAGAAGAAGAAGCTCGTCGGCGAGGTGTTCTCGTCGGTGGCGTCGAAGTACGACGTCATGAACGACCTCATGTCGCTCGGCATCCACCGGGTGTGGAAGCGCTACTTCGTGGCGACCGCGCAGGCGCGCCGGGGCGATCGGGTGCTCGACCTCGCGGGCGGCACCGGTGACATCGCGGTGCTGCTCAAAGACCGCGTCGGCGAGACCGGCGAGGTGGTGGTCGGCGACATCAACGGCGACATGCTGCGCGTGGGCCGCGATCGGCTGACCGACCGCGGCCTCGTGCGCGGGCTCGACTGGGTGCAGTGCGATGCGCAGGCGCTGCCGTTCCCCGACGGGGCGTTCGATCTCGTCACGATCGCCTTCGGCCTGCGCAACGTCACCGACAAGGATGCCGCGCTGCGCGAGATGCTGCGGGTGCTGCGCCCGGGCGGACAGGCGCGCGTGCTGGAGTTCTCGCAGGTCACCGCCGGCTGGTTCCGGCCCGTCTACGACTTCCATTCGTTCAACGTGCTGCCGCGGCTGGGCTCGATGATCGCGGGCGACGAGGCGAGCTACCGCTACCTCGCCGAGAGCATCCGCAAGCATCCGCCGCAGCGCGAACTGCAGGCGATGATGGACGCCGCGGGCTTCGCCCGGACGTCCTATCGTAACCTGTCGGCCGGCATCGTGGCGATCCACACCGGCTACAAGGCCTGAGCCGCGACTACGGCTGCCAGCCGTAGGTGAACTTGAAGAACACGCCGCGGTTGCTCGCGAACAGGTCGCGGTGCTCGTCGTCCAGCAAGCCGCCGAGCGTGCCGCCGGCGTACACCGCGGTGCGCGGATTGACCTTGTACGAATAGACGAGCTGCGCGCCGACGTCGCGCGCATGGCGGCTCACCGGGCGCGTGTAGAGCGCGGGATCCTTGGCCACGTTGCTCGCCTGCACGGTGAACCGCAGCCGCTGGCGCGGATCCAGCTGCCAGGCGATGCGCGTGTCGAGCACGGTCGCCTCGAACGCCGTGCCGCCGTCGCGACGCAGGCTCTGCTGGAACAGGTCGAGGTTCAGCGCGACGCCTTCGCCGATCGAGAAATTGCCCCAGACGTCGAAGAATCGCCCGCGGCCGCGGCGCGACGCCGCGATGTCGATCTGCGAGCCCGTGCGGAAGTTGCCGCCGACCTGCACGCCCGAGCGCGGCGTCATGTTGCCGAACAGGTTCACGTAGGACTCGTCGAACAGCCGACCGTCCCAGAAGCGTGCGCGGGTCATGCCCTGCACGCCGAAGTTGCTCTGCCACGGGCCGTTGAAGCTCAGGCGCGATTCGAGCTCCCGTTCGAGCAGCTGGCCGTCGAAGCGGTGCGTGATGTCGTAGTCCGCATACAGCTGCACGCGCGAGATCTTCGTGCCCTTGTCGAAGAACCAGTTGCGGCCGCCGCCGACGAGGCCCTTGTCGTAGCCGACCTGGCCGATGAAGCCGAGGTCCGCGCGGAAGCCGGGGTCGACGTTCTCGAACCACGTCGAGCCGAACCAGTTGCGCGACTCGTAATCGTAGGACGCGCGCCAGGCATTGCCCGCGGGCGTCGGATCGGCAAAGCCGAGCGCGACCGGATATTCGGAATCGCTGCGCAGCACCTGCGCGACGACGGTATGCCGGCCGTGCTGCCAGCGGCCGTCGACGCCCGCGACGTCGTTGCGGTAGTCGTCGCCGTGGCGCGCGGTGGTCACCAGGCCGATGCTGGTGCCCGCGTTGAGGTCGTGGCGGTAGCGTGCGACGAGCACGTCGGCGGGTTGCTCGAGGAATTCGAAGCCCGAGCCCAGCACGCCGGGCACGAGCAGCTGGGTGATCGAGTCGCGGGCGACGAACGCGCCGTAGGCCCCGCTGCCGGTGCGGCCGGTGACGCGCAGGCCGTAGTCCGGGTCCGCGACCTGCCGCGTGTACAGCACCTGGAACGGCGTATTGAAGTAGTCCGCGCCCTCCATGAAGAAGGGGCGCTTCTCGGGGAAATACAGCGCGAAGTTGCTGGTGAGGTCGAGCTGGGCCTGGTCGGACTCGACCTGCGAGAAGTCCGGATTGAGCGTGGCATTGAGCGTGAGGTTGGGCGAGGGTGCCCACGAGACGTCGACGCCGGGCTCGATCTGCGTACCGTCGCCCTGCCAGGCGCCGTCGCGTCGATCACGCGACTGCGCGTTGGTCACCGTCAGCGTCGGCACCACTTCGAGGTTGCGGCCCTGCTGCACGCCCTCCATGCCCTCGACCTTGGCGGCATTGCACAGCAGGCAGTTGCCGCCGCGCGGCACCACGACGTTGGCGAGCTGGTGGCGCACGTTGCGCGGATAGCTGCGGAAGCCGATCACGCCCCAGCGGCGCGCGCCGACGGTGTCGCGGAAGCGCAGCGTCGAGAACGGAATGCGGATCTCGACGTCGTAACCGTCGGCGGTGATCCGGCCCGCGCTCGACCACAGGCCGTCCCACGAGTCGTCCTCGTTGCCGGTCGCCTCCTCGCGGATGAGGTCCATCTGCACGCCGAGCGGATTGACGAAGAACTCGTAGGCCCGTCGATGGTCGTCGAACGTGTCCAGCATCACGCCGACGAAGTCGTCGCGGAAGGCGCCGTCGCGATCGGTGAGGTGCGCGCGGATCTTGGTCGGATCCGGATCGGTGGAATGGAAGGAGAGGTACAGCGCGTCTCGGGTGGTGGCCATGCGCATCGTGGTGCGCACCGGCGACGGCGTGTTGTCGCCCGGGGAGATCTCGTAGGCCAGCTCCACCGGCGTCGCCTGCGACCAGGCGGCATCGTCCAGCCGGCCGTCCACCACGATCGCGCCGTCGAGGTGGGGGATGCGCGTCGCGTCCTGCGCGGCGGCGGGCAGGGCGAAGGCGAGCGTGGCGAGCGCGAGGGCGGTGCGGGTGAGCGTCATCGAATGGGCCGGAGAAAGGTCGTGCGGGAGAGATGCGGCGCGGCGCACCCGGGTTTAGCGGGGCGGGGCATGGCCGATGGCACATGCCGCGTACGGACGGCCGGCATCGCGGGCCGCGAGGATGGCGGAGTCGATGCGGAACGGCCCGTGCCGGAAGTCGGGTGGTCGGTCGCCACACGGGACGCGCAGTACACTCGCCCGGTCTTTTCGAGGGCCCGGACCATGCGAACGCTTCCCCTGCTCACCGTTTCCGTTCTCGCCCTCGCGCTGCTCGCGGCCGTGGGCTGCAAGCGCGATGCCGCGCCGGCCGCCGATGGCGCCACGAAGGCGCCCGCGCCGGCCACCCGCGAGGCGCCGCGCCTCGACGAGCATTCCTATGCCGAGCCCGACAAGGTCCGGACGAAGGATCTCGCGCTCGAGCTGCACGTCGACTTCGACCAGAAGCAGCTGTCCGGCAGCGCGACCTACACGCTCGACTGGCTCGACCCGACGTGGGGCAAGCTCGTCCTCGACACGCGCGACCTCACGATCGAGAAGGTGGTCGGCGAGCGCGCCGACGGCAACTGGCGCGACCTCACCTTCGTGCAGGCGCCGGCCGACAAGATCCTCGGCAGCCGGCTCACCATCGCCGCGCCGGAGCGCAACAAGCGCATCCGCATCACGTACCGCACGGCGCCGACGGCCTCGGGCCTGCAGTGGCTCACGCCCGAGATGACGCAGGGCAAGACCACGCCGTTCATGTTCAGCCAGTCGCAGCAGATCCATGCGCGCTCGTGGGTGCCGCTGCAGGACACGACGATGGTCCGGTTCACGTACACCGCGCATGTCACCGCGCCGAAGGACGTGATGGTGGTGATGAGCGCGAACAACGACCCGAAGGCCGCGCGCGACGGCGACTACAGCTTCGAGATGCCGCAGGCGATCCCGTCCTACCTGCTGGCGATCGCCGCGGGCGACCTCGTCTTCCAGCCGACCGGTCCGCGCTCGGGCGTCTGGGCCGAGCCCGCGATGGCGCCGAAGGCGGCCGCGGAATTTTCGGACACGCCGAAGATGATGGCGACCGCCGAGAAGCTCTACGGCCCGTACCGCTGGGGCCGCTACGACATCCTGGTGCTGCCGCCGTCGTTCCCGTACGGCGGCATGGAGAACCCGCGCATCACGTTCGCGACGCCGACGGCGATCACCGGCGACAAGTCGCTCGTCTCGCTGATCGCGCATGAGCTCGCGCACAGCTGGTCGGGCAACCTCGTGACGTTCGCCCGCGTGCGCGACGCCTGGCTCAACGAGGGCTTCACCACGTACGTCGAGATGCGCATCGTCGAGGACCTCTACGGCCGCGAGCGCGCGGACATGGAGAAGATCGTCGGCCGCAACGAGATCAAGGAGGAGTTCACCGACGCCAACCGCGACCGGCAGCCGCTCGCGATCAAGGCCGGCGTGCTGAAGGACCCCGACGACAACCTGACCGGCACGGTCTACACGAAGGGTGCGTGGTTCGCCGAGTTCCTGGAGACGCGCTTCGGTCGCGAGGTCTTCGACCCGTTCCTGCGCGGCTACTTCGACCACTTCGCGTTCCAGTCGATCACGACCGAACAGTTCGCCGCGTATGCGAAGGCCAACCTGCTCGACAAGTACCCCGGCAAGGTGACGCAGGCCGAGTTCGATGCGTGGTTGAACGAGCCGGGCATCCCGTCGACGGCGCCGCAGGTGACCAGCCCCCGTTTCGACGCGGTCGACGCGATGCGCAAGGCCTACCTCGACGCGGGCACGCTGCCGGACGCGGCGGCGACCGCGAAGTGGACGACGTACGAGTACGTGCACTTCATCGAGGGACTGCCGCCGGTGATGAAGCCCGAGCAGCTGGCCGCGCTCGACGGCGTCTTCCACTTCACCGGCACGGCGAACGGCGAGATCGCGCAGCGCTGGTACCCGCTCGCCGTGCGCAGCGGCTACGCGCAGGCCAATGGCGCGATCGCGGACTTCCTGACCCGCATCGGCCGTCGCAAGCTGATCATGCCGACCTATGCGGAACTGGTGAAGACGCCGCAGGGCCTGCAGCTCGCGGAGCAGGTGTATGCCAAGGCGAAGGCCGGCTACCACCCGATCACGTCGGGCTCGGTGGAGCAGGTGATCGCCGAGGCGAAGGGCACCGCCGCCGCGCCGGCGCGCTGAGCCTCGGCGTTGCCACAGGAGGCCGTCGGCGGCAGCGCCGGCGGCCTTCGCGTATCCGCGATTCAGGCGTCGCCGACTATCGTGCGTCGACCGCCGACCGTGGAGCCGACATGCGCCGATCCGTTCTCGCCCTCGCCGGCCTGCTCGCGTCGCTGGGCGCGGTCGCCGCGCCGCCGTCCACGACGCAGCGCGAAGTCGCCGGCCTCGTCGCCGCGCTCGGGCAGTCGGGCTGTCGCTTCAATCGCAACGGCACGTGGTACGACGCGCCGGCCGCGCGCGAACACCTGCAGCGCAAGTACGACTACCTCGAGCGCCGCGGCGCCGCGACCAGCGCGGAGCGCTTCATCGAACTCGCGGGGTCGAAGAGCAGCATGACCGGCCGCGCCTACCTGGTGCAGTGCCCGGGCGTGCCGGCGGTCGACAGCGCGACGTGGCTGCGCGGCGCACTGCGCAGGCTGCGCACCGGCGGCTGACGGCCGGCCCCACGACGGGCTGCTATCGTCGGGCCACCGCCCGCCGGAGCCCCACGATGCGCGCCATCCGTCTCTCGCCCCTGTTGCTGCTCGGCCTCTCCGCCTGCGGCCCGGGCCCCGATCCGCAGGCCGCCGTGAAGGCGAAGGCGCAGCAGGACGCCGCCGATGCCGCGAAGATGGCGCAGGACGTGGACGCCGCGCTCGCCAGCGAGAACTGGACGCTCGCGCGGGCCCAGTGCGACGTGCTCGCCTTCCGCCATCCGGGCAGTGCCGAAGTCACGCAACGCGCCGACGCCTGCCGGGCCGCCAAGTCGAAGGCCGACGCGCAGGCCGAGGACGCGCGACTGAAGGGCCTGTGGGCGTACCAGACCACGCCGGTCGGCAAGGGTCGCCAGCTCAATGCGTCGATCTATTCCAAGGAGATCATCGACACCGGCGCCGGCCGCACGCGCGCCCGGCTGATCTTCCGCGACCACCCGGCCTGGGGGCGCAGCAGCTACGTCGTGATCGAGAACGGCGATTTCGACTGCTACGGCGGCTGCACGCTGAAGATGACCGTCGACGGCATGCCGCGCAGCATGGCGGGCAGCCGGCCCAAGACCGACGAGGCGATCGCGATGTTCGTCGAGGACGAGCGCGCGCTGTGGCGCACGGTCAAGAAAGCGCGGACGCTGACGATAAAGCTTCCTCTGAAGGGCGCGCCCGCGCGCGAGGCGACGTTCGAGGTCGGCGGCCTCGACGCGACGCGCATGCCCGGCTGGTAACGCGGAGGAGCCGATGTACCTGAGCGAATTCTTCGCCGACGACCCGTCGATGCACGGTTGCCTGCGCTGCCGCGACACCGACGGCGCGCTCGACCTGCGCCTGCAGATGGCCTTCCAGCCCATCGTCGACGTCGCGCGCCGCGAGGTCTACGGCTGGGAAGCCCTCGTGCGCGGACCGGAAGGCGAACCGGCCGGCTGGGTGCTCGACCGCATCACGCCCGAGACGCTGTACCGCTTCGACCAGACCTGCCGCGTGCTCGCGATCGAGACCGCGGCGCGCCTCGGCCTCGGCGACGCGCGGCTGTCGATCAACTTCATTCCGAACGCCGTCTACGAGCCGGCGAGCTGCATCCGGCTGACGCTCGCGGCGGCCGACAAGGTCGGGCTGCCCGCGGAGCGGCTGATGTTCGAGCTGACCGAGAGCGAACGCATCGTCGATCCCAAGCATGCGCTCAGCATCCTCGCCTACTACCAGCGGCGCGGCTTCACCACCGCGATCGACGACTTCGGCGCGGGCTTCGCCGGTCTCGGCCTGCTCGTGCAGTTCCAGCCGCAGGTGCTGAAGATCGACATGGAGCTGCTTCGCGGCGTCGACCACCATCGGCCGCGGCAGGCGGTGGTCGGGAACGTGCTGCGCATGGCCGCCGAACTCGGCTCGCAGGTGATCGCCGAAGGCGTCGAGACGGCCGCGGAATACGCCTGGCTGCGCTCGGCCGGCGTCCGGCTGTTCCAGGGCTACTTCTTCGCGCGGCCGGGCCTCGGCGCCCTGCCGCAGCCCGACTGGTCGCGCGTGGGCTGAGGCGCGGCTTCGAGCGGGCGCAAACCGCCGAGCGCGACCTCGCCCGCGTCGCCGGGCTCAGCCCAGCGCGTAGCCGAACTGGTCGCGGAATTCGGTCGCGAACTCGTCGTAGGTGAAGTGCTGGTTCTGCGTGCCCGGATGGCCGACCTTGAGCGCGCCCATCAGCGAGCCCATGCGGCCGCAGGTCGGCAGGTCGTAGCCGCGCATCAGGCCCAGGATCAGCCCGGCGCGGAAGGCATCGCCGCAACCGGTCGGATCGACGATGTCGCGCTCGCGCGCCGGCGGGATCTCGTGGCATTCGCCGTCGACGTGGATCTGCGAGCCGCGCGGGCCGCGCGTGGTGATGTAGGCGCGCACCTTCGAGGCGATGGTCGCCTCGTCCCAGCCGGTGCGTTCCTGCAGCATGTTCGACTCGTAGTCGTTGACCACGACGTAGTCGGCGAGCTCGATGAAGTTGCGGAACTCGTCGCCGTTGAACAGGGGCATCGCCTGGCCGGGATCGAAGATGAAGGGAATCCCGCAGTCGTGGAATTCCTGCGCGTTCTGGATCATGCCGTCGCGGCCGTCCGGCGCCACGATGCCGAAGGTGATGCCCGCGACGTCGCGCACGTGGTTGTCGTGCGAGCGGCTCATCGCGCCGGGGTGGAAGGCGGTGAGCTGGTTGTTGTCGAGGTCGGTGGTGATGAACGCCTGCGGCGTGAACATGTCGCCGATCTCGCGCACCTGGTCGAGCCGGATGCCGCATTTCTCGAAGTGCGCGCGGTAGGGCGCGAAGTCCTGGCCTACCGTCGCCATCGGCACGGGATCGCCGCCGATCAATTTCAGGTTGTAGGCGATGTTGCCCGCGCAGCCGCCGAACTCGCGGCGCATGCGCGGCACCAGGAACGAGACGTTCAGGATGTGTACCTTGTCCGGCAGGATGTGGTTCTTGAACTGGTCCGGGAACACCATGATGGTGTCGTAGGCCAGCGAGCCGCAGATCAGGGCAGACATTCGGGATCGTTCTCGGGGTAGACCGCGCCGGGCGCGGGGCGGCGGGTAGGGTAGCGGCTGGCCCCGCCGGCGGCCAGCGACGCGCGCCGCGCCCAGCTGAACCGCGCGTGCGGCCGCTGTGTGACCGGCTCGCCGAAGCCGCGTGAAGACCCGGTGATTCCTTGCCCCGGAGGGGGGCGGTTGCTAGGCTGGCGCACCTCGCGCGGTCCTGCCCGCGCCCGCCCTCGCGTCACCCTTTTCAGGGCCATTCCCCCGATGTTGAAGAAGTTTCGCGGCATTTTCTCGAACGACCTGTCCATCGACCTGGGCACGGCCAACACCCTCATCTATGTGCGCGGCCAGGGCATCGTCCTGAACGAGCCGTCGGTCGTGGCCGTGCGCCAGGACCGCATGGTCGGCGGCAGCCGGTCCGTGGCCGCCGTCGGCGCCGAGGCCAAGCAGATGCTCGGCCGCACCCCGGGCCACATCACGACCATCCGCCCGATGAAGGACGGCGTCATCGCCGATTTCACCTACACGGAGGAGATGCTCAAGTACTTCATCCGCAAGGTGCACAAGTCGCGCTTCCTGCGCCCGAGCCCGCGCGTGCTGGTCTGCGTGCCGGCCGGCTCCACCCAGGTCGAGCGCCGCGCCATCAAGGAGTCGGCCGAAGAGGCCGGCGCCCGCGAGGTCTACCTGATCGAGGAGCCGATGGCGGCGGCGATCGGTGCCGGCATGCCGGTGACCGAGGCGCGCGGCTCGATGGTCGTCGATATCGGCGGCGGCACCACGGAAGTCGCGGTCATCGCGCTCAACGGCGTCGTCTACGCGCAGTCCGTGCGCATCGGCGGCGACCGCTTCGACGAGTCGATCATCAACTACGTGCGTCGCCACTACGGCACGCTGATCGGCGAGGCGACCGCCGAGCGCATCAAGATGTCGATCGGCTGCGCCTACCCGCAGCAGGACGTGCGCACGATGGAAGTCTCCGGCCGCAATCTCGCCGAGGGCGTGCCGAAGATGATCACCATCAGCAGCAACGAGGTGCTCGAGGCGCTGCGCGAGCCGCTGGCCGGCATCGTCGCCGCGATCCGCCTCGCGCTCGAGCAGACCCCGCCCGAACTGTGCGCCGACGTCGCCGAGCGCGGCATCGTGCTCACCGGCGGCGGTGCGCTGCTGCGCGATGTCGATCGCCTGATCAGCGAGGAGACGGGCCTGCACGTGCAGGTCGCCGACGATCCGCTGACCTGCGTGGCGCGCGGCGGCGGTCGTGCGCTCGAGCTGGTCGACATGCACGGCAACGAGTTCTTCGCACCGGAATAACCGGTGCGGTCCGGGTGCGGCGATCGCGATCGACGCCCGCACCCGCAGCGCGGACCGGTGATCCGGTCCGCAGGGATCGCGAACTCCTCCTACGATCCGGCGCCCCCTTTCCGTGCCCGCACCCTCCGCTCCTGCCCGACTCGGAGATGCCGCCGGCACGCTGCGCCTGCTCGCCTACCTCGCGGCGGCGGTGACGCTCGCCGTGCTCGACCATCGCGGCGGCTGGCTGCATCGCGTGCGCGAGGAGATCGGCGTGGCCGCCGAGCCGGTGCGCGCGGTCGTCGGCCTGCCCGGGCGCCTTGCGGGCAGCACGGTCGACAACGTCGCCACGGTCGCGCAGCTCGCGCACCGCAACGAACAACTGCGTCGCGAATTGCTGATCGCGCAGGCCCGCATCGCGCGGCTCGGCACGGTCGTCGCCGACAACTCGCGGCTGCGCGCCCTGCTGGATGCGGCGCAGCGCGGCCGGCTCGACGTGCAGCTCGCGCCGATCCTCGACGTCGACCTCGATCCGACGCACCAGCGCCTCGTGCTCGACGCCGGCGTGCGCGACGGCGTCCGCGAGGGCCAGAGCGTGATCGACGGCCACGGCCTGCTCGGGCAGGTCACGCATGCGGGGCCGCTGCATTCGGACGTGCTGCTCATCACCGATCCCGACCACGCGGTGCCGGTTGCAGTCGCACGCAACGGCGTCCGGCTGGTGGCCTACGGCACCGGACGCAGCGACGTGTTGACGCTCGCGAACATCCCGCTGTCGAGCGACATCCGGGTCGGCGATGCGATCGTCACCTCCGGGCTCGGCGGGCGCTTCCCGCCCGGCTT
>NZ_BAAGAB020000022.1:0-38826 GCF_047159895.1 Lysobacter xanthus | reverse complement strand
ATGCGAGAGTAGGTCATCGCCAGGGTCTTTATCCCCAAACCCCCATCCGTGAAAACGGGTGGGGGTTTGTCTTTGGGTGGCTAGGCGGGAGGGCGGCGGCACGACGGGCCGGGAAGAGTCGTGCGTGGACGGTCGAAGCCGACGGTGTTGCATCGTTGGCCACGAGCCGAAGCCGGCGAGTCCCAACAGATGTTTTCCGGCCGATTACGGCAGAAGCCGAACCGGAAGGCGGCGCCCTCTAGGACTACGAGCGCGAATTATCGCTGAGTAACTGGTCCGCCGCAGAAGCACGTCTGGACCGATGAAGGCGCGTTCGACGGCCACCGGAGTTCGCTGCCGTTTGGCACGGCCGATAAGCTCGACTGCGTAGCTACGGTAGAGCAGCTACGCCCCATCGATCCGCACACTTCCGCTGCGCGGCACTCGAACGGCGACTTCTGCATCGACAGGGATCCCGTGTCCGGCTCGTCGAGGCCGGACCCCGTTGCAACGGAGCTACAGGGTTCGAATCGTGTCGCCGCCCACGATGACCACGTCGGCCGGTCGACGTGCGAACAGGCCCACGCTCAGCACGCCCGGAATCTGGTTGATCGCGGTCTCCATGGCAACCGGATCGGTGATGCGCAGGCCGTGCACATCGAGAATCCAGTTGCCGTTGTCGGTAACCACGCCTTCTCGCCAGACGGGTTGTCCGCCCGTGAGCGCGAGGAGTTCGCGGCCAACGAGACTGCGCGCCATGGGCACGACCTCGACCGGCAGCGGAAAGCGGCCGAGCACGTCGACCTGCTTGCTCGGATCCACGATGCAGACGAAGCGCTGGCTGGCTTCCGCGATGATCTTTTCGCGCGTCAGCGCCGCACCGCCGCCCTTGATCAGGCGCTTCGCGAGATCGCATTCGTCCGCGCCGTCGACATAGAGCGACAGCGGACCGGTGGCATTGAGATCCAGCACCTCGATGCCGTGCCGGCGCAGCCGCTCGCTGCTCTGTTCGGAGCTCGAGACCGCTCCCTTGATGCGGTCGGCGTCGCGGCCGAGCGCATCGATGAAGTAGGCGACCGTCGAACCCGTGCCGACGCCGACGATCATGCCGTCCTCGACGTAATCCATCGCTTTTTCGGCGGCGAGACGCTTGGCTTCGGACATGGGTCTACTCGAGGGAAAGAAGAAGGGACCACTGCGCCGCGGAGACGGGCATCACCGACAGACGCGTGCCTCGTCGGATGAGGGCGAACTCCTCACCGAGGTCGTCCGCATGCGCGCGGATTTCGTCGAGCGGGATGATGCGGGCGAGCTTGCGTTCGAAGCGCACGTCGACGTTGAACCACCGTGGCTCCTCGCGCGTGGCTTTCGGGTCGAAGTAATGCGATTTCTTCTCGAACTGGGTCGGGTCCGGATACGCGTCGGATGCGACCGTCGCCACGCCGACGATACCGGGCGGGGCGCAGTTCGAATGGTAGAAGAGCACGCCGTCGCCCGGTCGCATCCCGTTGCGCATGAAGTTCCGCGCCTGGTAGTTGCGCACGCCGGTCCACGGCTCGGTGCCGACGCGTTCGAGGTCGTCGATCGAGAAAGCATCGGGCTCGGATTTCATGAGCCAGTAGCGGCGGCGGGCGCTCATCGTTCGGCCAGGTAGGTGGCGGATTCGGTGCAGACCGCGTCGAGCGGGACGTCCCATGCTGCCGGCACGAGCCGATCGACGCGTTGGAGCTCGTAGCCGACGCCGATCAGCACCGGACGTTCGGCCAGGTCGCGCACCGGGGCGAGCGTCCGGTCGTACCAGCCGCCGCCCATGCCGACGCGATGGCAGGCGCCGTCGAAGGCCACGAGCGGCATGACGATGGCGGACAGCGCGGACGGCTCCAGCAGTTCGTCGACCGCGACGTCGGGTTCCGGAATGCCGAAGCGATTGGTGACCAGCGTCGCGCCCGGGCGCCACGGCGCGAAGCCGAGCAGGCCGTCAGCGCGGAGCACTGGCAGGCAGTAGCGGTGTTCGGCCGAAAGCCCGGTCTGCCAGGCATGGAGGGCGATCTCGCCATCGACCGCCCAGTACCCCGCGACAAAGCCCGAGGGCGGCATGAGTGGAAGCGTGCACAGGCGCGCGCCCAACTGCTGCGCGGCCGCAATGCGGAATGCGGGGGAGAGCGCCGAACGACGTGCGCGGATGTCGCGGCGCAGCGCGGGAAGCTCGACGGCTGCGCTCATGCGCGCCGGCCCGCGAGGGCGGCGCGCGGGGCGGCGAAGAAGGTGTCCTCCACCATGCCGATGCGTGCGAAACGACCTTGAACCCGAGGTTCAAGTGGGAACGCTCGGCCATCTTCGGGCTTCCCGCTCGCGGGCGGGCATGCGCTCCAGATGACGGTCACGTTCCCGGTGTCGTTTTTAAGGGCCAAGGCGAATGTTTGCACACGCCGTCGCACACAGCAGAGGACGTGGAGGAAGTATACCCCGCAGTCGCGGCGCGGCACGGTCGCGTCGGTCGGCGGCTCGGTCGGAATTCAGGACGCCGCGCGGCATTTCGAGGCGATCGCCATCACGCATCGGCGACGGACCGCGATGCGCGGCCGGTCAGGAGGCCGCGCCGCCGGGCGCGTCGAGCAGGTCGTCCAGCCGACGATTCAGCATGCCCAGCGAATGCGCGATGTCGCGCTCGCGGCTGCCTTCGCTGCGGGCCTGCAGCAGCTCGTGCGCGATGTTGAGCGCGGCGAGCACGGCGATGCGGTCGACCGCCGCCATGCGGTTGCTGCCGCGGATCTCGCGCATTTTGCCGTCGAGGAGCTTGGCGGCGGCGACGAGCCCGTCGCGCTGTTCGGGCGTGCAGCCCACCGTGTACTCGCGATCGAGCAGGCGGACGTTGACGGGTTCGCTGGTGGTGCTCATCGGGCGCCTAGGTGTTCTGCTCGAGCGAGCGCAGTCGCGTGATCATCGCTTCGACCCGGATGCGGGCCTGCTCGTTCTTCGCGAGGAGCGCGGCGCGTTCGGAGACGAGCTCGGCCTGCTGCTGGCGCAGGCTGCGATTCTCGTCCTGGAGGCGGCGCAGGCGATCGCCGAGGTCGTCGATGCGGCGCGCCAGCCGGTGGATGAGCTCGAGCGTCTGGGGCCTGTCGTCCATGCCCCCACGATAGCAGCGCGACCGGGCGAATCAAGGCGCGTCGACGGGCTCCGGCTCGATGCGCGCCATCCGCTCCGACCACCGCCAGTCGCGCAGGAATCGCTCGCAGCTGACCGGATCGAGCGGCCTGGCAAGCCAGTAGCCCTGGATCTCGTCGCACCCGTGGCGCCGCAGAAAGGCGAGTTGTTCTTCGGTCTCGACGCCCTCGGCGACGACATGGAGGCCCAGCGAATGCCCCATCGCGATGATCGCGCTGGTGATTGCCTCGTCGTCTGCGTCGCGGGTGAGGTCGCCGATGAACTCGCGGTCGATCTTCAGCGCATTGATCGGCAGGCGCTTGAGGTAGGCGAACGATGAATATCCGGTGCCGAAGTCGTCGATCGACATGTGCACGCCGAGGTCGCGGATGGCGTGCAGCGCCGACCACGTCTCCTCCGCCATGATCACGCTCTCGGTGAGCTCGAGCTCCAGGCGATCGGGCGGCAGGCCGGTGTCGCCGAGCAGGCGTTCGATCGTGCCCGCGAGGTGCCCGCGGCGCAGCTGCAGCGCGGAGACGTTCACCGCCATCGCGATGTCCAGCCCCGAGGCACGCCACTGCTGCAACTGCAGGCAGGCCTGTTCGAGCGCCCATTCGCCGATCTCGAGGATCAGGCCCGACTCCTCGGCGAGCGGGATGAACTGCGCGGGCGAAACGGCGCCGAACTCGCCGGAATTCCAGCGCAGCAGTGCCTCGACGCCGACGATGCGCTGCGAGCCGAGCGACAGCCGCGGCTGGTAGACGAGCTGCAGCTCGCCGCGGTCGATCACCTTGCGCAACGCTGCGGACAGCGACGCGCGCCGGCGGATGTCGACGTCCATCGAGCCCGTGTAGCGCATGAACGTGCGACGTCCGACGGCCTTCGCCTGGTACATCGCCGTGTCCGCATGCTTCAGCAGGTCGGAGGGCGTGTCGGCGTGGTCGGGATACAGGGCGACGCCGATCGACGGCGAGATGATGACGTCGCGCAGGTCGCCCGCGTCGAGCGGCGCCTCGAACGCGGCCAGCAACTGCCGTGCGACCGCCTCCGCTTCGTCGATCGATTCGACGTGCTCCATGACCACGGTGAACTCGTCGCCGCCGAGGCGCGCGACCATGTGCTGGCCACCGACCGCATGCTGCAGGCGGCCGGCCGCGGCGCGCAGGATCGCATCGCCGGCCGCGTGGCCGAGCGAGTCGTTGATGTCCTTGAAACGGTCGAGGTCGAGGAACAGCACCGCGATGTGGCTGCGGTGGCGCTTGGCGCGGACGATCGCGCGCGACAGGCGTTCGAGCAGCAACGCGCGGTTCGGCAGGCCGGTGAGCGTGTCGTAGTTGGCGAGGTAGCGCAGTTCCTGCTCGGCGCGTTTCTGGTCGGTGATGTCCGACAGCACGGCGACCCAGTGGCCGCGCTGGCCCGCGTTGTCGAGCACGACGCTCGCCTGCAGCCAGCACAGGAATTCCGTGCCGTCCTTGCGGCGCTGCCAGAGCTCGCCCGACCAGCGGCCCTCGCGACGCAGCTCGTCGCGCATGTGCCGGTAGACGGCCTCGTCGTGCTGGCGGCTGTCGATCAGCGAGGTGGGCTGCGCGCGGATCTCGGCTTCGGTGTACCCCGTCATGCGGGTGAAGGCGGGATTGACCGACAGGAAGTGGAATTCGTCGTCGAAGACGGCGACGGCCTCGGCCATGCTGCGCAGCACTTCGCTCGCCACGCGACGCTCGCGCTCGGCGCGTCGCGTGGCGGTGATGTCGCGGGCGGTGCCGGCGACGCGCACCGCGCGCCCTTCGGCATTGCGCTCGACGACGCGGCCACGCGCCCGGATCCACGTCCAGCCGCCCCGGCGATCGTCGATGCGATGCTGCGATTCGAACACCGCCGCGTCGCCCCGCAGGTGCCGGCGCAGCTGCTCGCGCACGCGCTCGAGGTCGTCGGGATGGATGCGGTGGTCGTGCTCGACGAGCGTGTGGCTGGCGAGCGCGGGGTCGTCGCCCTTGGACTCGCCCGATTCGAGCCGGTGCATCACGCCGGTTGCGAGGTCGTAATCCCAGAACTGCTCGCCGGAGGCCCACAGCGCGAGCTTCAGTCGTTCCTCGCGCTCGCGCAGGCCGGCGAGGTGCGCGTGCTCGTGGCGTCGACGCTGCAGCCACTGCCACAGTGCGAACGCGATCGGCGCGAGCAGGAGGAATGCCGCGAGCAGCAGCACCGGCGGCTGTCGCCACAGCGGCGTCGCGACGTCGACCGGCAGCTGCAGGCCTTCCGCGGCCCAGCGTCCGGCGCGGTCGGTGGCCTGCGCGCGGAAGGTGTAGCGGCCCGGCGGAAGGTGGGTATAGGTGATCTCGCGCGCGGTGCCGTTGTCGATCCAGTCGGCGTCGAAGCCGTCCATGCGGTACCGGTAGCGCGGCCGTGCCGCCGGTGCGAAGTCGAGCGCACCGATGCCCAGCCGCACCATGTCCTCGCCGGCGGGGATGTGCAGCGCCGCAGGCGGCCACAGCGCGCTGCCGCCGTCGCGGTTGCCGAAGCGCGAGGACAGCAGGCGCAACGGGGCGCTGACCGAGCGATCGTCCGGGCGTCGCGGATCGACCAGGCTGACGCCGCGCACGCCTGCGAACGCCAGCCGGCCGTCCGCGAGCGTGCCGGCGCCGCCGCCGTTGAATTCGACGTCCTGCAGCCCTTCGCCGAGGCCGAACAGGCGGGCCTGGCCGGGGTCGGGCCGGTAACGCAGCAGGCCGGCGTCGGTGCCCGCCCACAGCGTGCCGCGCGGGGCCTCCTGCAGCGAGAAGATGATCAGCGTGCGCTGGTCGGGCAGGGCGGTGTCGAGCGGGCGGCGGAAGGCGAGGCCCCCGTCGGGCCCGGTGGCGACGGCCTCGCTGAGCCCGGCATGGGTGCCGATCCAGATGCGGCCGGCCGCGTCCTGGTACAGCGCCCGCACGACGTTGCTGGGCAGCGTGTCGGTGCGGTCGGGCGCATGCCGGTAGTGGCGCATCGTGCGCGTGGCCGGATCGAAGACGTCCAGGCCGTCGCCGGTGCCGAACCAGGCCCGGCCGCGACGGTCGACGAGCACGGTATGCACGTTGGGATGCGAGACGCGCGGGCCCGGGCCCGCCCCGGGCTCGAAGTGCTCGAGCGTGCCCGCCGCCGGGACGTAGTGATAGGCGCCGTCGCCGGACGTACCGAGCCAAAGCGACCCGTCGCCTGCCCGTGCGATCGAGCGCAGCACCGGCTGCGCGCCACCGGGCAGGGCGACGCGACGGATCGAGGCATCGCGCGGATCGAGCAGCACGAGGCCGGACGCGGTCGCCACCCACAACCGGCCGTCGCCGACCGGCTGGAAGCCCGCGATACGACCGCCGGGCGCCGGCAGTCGTGCGCTGAGATCGGTGAACGCCTGCGTGGCGAGGTCGTAGCGCAGCAGGCGGTCGCCGTCGGTGCCCATCCACAGCACGCCCGGCGTGCCGGTGACCGAGCGCACGCTGTCGTCGGCCGCGACGTTGCGGCTGGTGAGGCGGCCGGTGTCGGACACGAACGCGAAGCGCGCGCCGCGCGGATCGCCCACCGCCGCGCCGCGGTACTGGCCGCCGAGCCAGAGCATGCCGCCGCGGTCGACCATCATCGTGTTGACGCTGTTCTCCGGCAGCGTGCCGGCCACGTCGCGGTCCGAGCGCAGGGTGAGTACGTCGCCGGTCGCCGGGTCGTAGCGGCGCAGCCCATCGGGATAGACCGACAGCCAGAGGCGACCGTCGGGCGCACGGGCGAGCGCGCGGATCTGCGCGGCACTGCCGTCCGCCGGCCACGTCGGCTGGCGACGGTCGTCGAGGACGCGCTCGAGTCCGCGCTCGCCGCCGAGCCACAGGCGGCCGTCGGGCGCTTCGAGCAGCGCGTAAGCCGGCAGCGCCTCGCCCACGCGCGTGACGCGCGCGCCGTCCAGCCGGAACAAGCCTTCGCCGGTGGCGTACCAGAGCCGGCCGCGGCGGTCGCGCAGCAACTGCTGGTTCGGCGCGCCCGTGCGGTGGTCGCTGCTCAGCGCCAGCACGCGCGTGCGGCGACCCGTCGCCGGGTCGAGGCGGTCGAGCCCGGCCACGGTGCCCACCCACAGCGCCTCGCGCGTGGCGAGCAGGGCGAGCACCTGGCGGTCGGCGCGGCGGTCGGGCGTGGAGCCGAGGTAGCGGCGGATCGCCCCGGTGCGCAGGTCGAGACGCGCGACGTACTGCGAATAGGTGCCGACCCACAGCGACGTGTCGTCGCCCAGGGCGAGCGCGGTGACGAAGCTGTCGGGCAGGCTCGAGGGGTCCTGCGGGTCGTGGCGGAAGACGCGGTAGCGCTCGCCGTCGTAGCGGTGCAGGCCGCCCTGGGTGCCGACCCAGACGAAGCCGAGCCGGTCCTGCACGATGGCGCCGACCGAACTCTGCGTGAGCCCGCGCTCGCTGCCGACCGACTCGAAGTAGAACTCGCGCGTCGCCGAGCGCGCAGGCGCCGACGTCGCCAGCAGCGCAGCCAGCACGAGCATCGGAGCGAGGCAGGCCGTCCGCAGGCGGACGGTTACAGGGGCGCGCACAGGATTCGCGGCCGGGACGGGTCGGGGGAAAGTGTAGGTCGGGGCCTGCGTCCCCGCCAGAACCGGTCGGCGGAAGCCTCGCGGGGGCATTGCTACACTCGCGCCCCCTTGCCGTTTCAGCGATGCCCCGTGCCCCAGTCCGAACTGCCGTCCGTCGCCGACATCGATGCCGAGGCCGTGCGCCACGGTCTCGCCACCTCGCCGTTCGAACTGCACGGTGCCCTGTGCGGCTGGCTGGCCGGAGGTGGTGCGAACGAGCGCGCCTGGCTGGCGCCGGTGTTCGCCGACGCCGCCATGCCCGCCCCGGAGGCCGGCTCCGCGCTCGACCATCTGCGCGAGACCACGGCCGCGCAGCTCGGCGACCGCAGCTTCGAATTCGAACTGCTGCTGCCCGATGCGGACGCGCCGCTGGTCGAGCGCAGCGGTGCGCTGTTCGACTGGTGCCGCGGCTTCGTCGGTGCCTTCGGGCTCGCGGCGGGCACGGCCTCCACGTTGTCCGAGGAAGGCGGCGAAGCGCTTGCGGACCTCGCCAAGCTCGCCGCGGCCCAGCCGCAGGACGAAGGCGACGAGGAGGACGAGGAAGCGCTGGTCGAGATCGAGGAATTCGTGCGCGTCGCGGCCCTGCTGCTGCACGGCGACTGCGTGCTCGCCCGCGAGCACCGCCAGCGTCTGAACTGAGTCCACGCGGGCACCCGGGCGATCTCCGCCCGTGGTCCTGAGCCGGCGCCAGCGGTCTAACATCGCCACGATGGCCCGATCGACCTCCCCGTCCCCCCGTACCCCGTTCGCGCGTCGTCGCCGCCAGCTGATGCGCATGGCCGGCGAGGAGGCGATCGTCATCATCCCCGCCGCCGCCGAACGCGTGCGAAGCCGGGACACCCATTTCCCCTATCGGCAGGACTCGGACCTGCTTTACCTGACGGGCTTTCCCGAGCCCGATGCCGTGCTCGCGCTGATACCCGGCCGTCGCCACGGCGAGTCGATCCTGTTCTGCCGCGACCGCGATCCCGAGCGCGAAGGTTGGGATGGACCGCGAGCCGGCCCCGAGGGCGCGGTGGAGGCCTTCGGCGTCGACGACGCGTATCCGATCACCGACCTCGACGACATCCTGCCGGGGCTGCTGGAAGGTCGCACGCGTGTCTACTACCACTTCGGCCGCGATGCCGAGTTCGACCTCAAGCTGATCGGCTGGCTCAACCGCGTGCGCGCGCAGGTGCGCAGCGGCGCGCAGCCGCCGCACGAGTTCCTCGAGCTCGGCCACCTGCTCGACGAGCTGCGCCTGATCAAGGACGCCGGCGAACTGAAGCTCATGCAGAAGGCGGCGGACGTCAGCGTCGCGGCGCACCAGGCCGCGATGCGTGCCGCCAGGCCCGGCATCACCGAATACGAGCTGCAGGCCGAGGTCGAATACGTCTTCCGTCGCCATGCGGCGGTGCCCGCGTACAACAGCATCGTCGGCGCCGGCGCGAATGCCTGCGTCCTGCATTACGGCGCCAATGCCGCACGTTCGCGCGACGGCGACCTCGTACTGATCGACGCCGGCGCCGAAGTGCAGGGCTATGCGGCCGACATCACCCGCACGTTCCCGGTCAACGGCCGGTTCACCGCGCCGCAGCGTGCGCTGCATGAGCTCGTCGGCCACGCGCAGGCGGCGGCGCTGGCGCAGGCGCGCCCCGGCACGCCGTGGGATGCCATCCACGACGCCGCGGTGGCGACGCTCTCCGAAGGCCTGCTGCGCCTCGGCCTGCTCAAGGGCCGGCTCGAGAAGGTCGTCGCCGACGGCAGCTACAAGCGCTTCTATCGCCACAAGACCGGGCACTGGCTCGGTCTCGACGTACACGACGTCGGGGACTATCGCCTCGACGGCGAATCGCGCGTGCTCGAGCCCGGCATGGTGTTCACCATCGAGCCCGGGCTCTACGTCGATGCGGGCGACACGAGCGTCGACGCCAAGTGGCGCGGCATCGGCATCCGCACCGAGGACGACGTACTGGTGACGAACGACGGCACCCGCGTCCTCACCGATGCGCTGGCGCGTTCGGCGGACGAGATCGAGGCGTACATGGCCGGGGCCGGTGCCTGAGCCTGCGATCACGCTGCGCCCCGCGACGCGCGACGACGCGGACGCAATCCTCGCGCTCGTTCCGCGACTGGCCGCCACCGGAACGCCGCGCCTGCGCGACCGCACGCAGGTCGAAGCCGCCGATCTCGCAAGCGTCGCCGCAGCGCTGCGCGACGAGAGCGGCACCTGCGCGGTCATCGTCGCCGAGGTGGACGATGACCTGGCCGGCTTCATCCACGTTCGCCAGGTCCGCGATTACTACACGCAGTCCGACATCGCGCATGTCTCCGACGTCGTGGTCGCGCGCTTCGCGGAAGGCCGCGGCATCGGGCGCCTGCTGATGGCGCAGGCCGAGCAGTGGGCGCGCTCGCGGGGCCATCGCCTCGTGCAGCTTTACGTGCTGCCCGAAAACGGGCCGGCGCGCGGACTCTACGAGACGCTCGGCTACGTTCCGGAGTGGCTGAAGTACGTCAAGCCGCTGGACTGAGGCAGCGCCTCACCAGCTCGCGCCGTCGGCGACCAGCGCGCCGACGTGGATCGCGGCGCTTTCCGCGAGTGCCTGCAGGTCGTAGCCGCCCTCCAGCATCGAGACGATGCGGCCGCCGCAATGGCGGCGGGAGAGTTCGCGCAGCTGGCCGGTGAGCCACAGGTAGTCGACCGCCTCGAGTTCGAGCTGCGCGAGCGGGTCGCGCTGGTGCGCGTCGAAGCCGGCGGAAATGAACAGCATCTGCGGCGCGAACGCATCCACCGCGGGCAGCAGCGTTTCCGCCCATGCGCGCCGGAAGCCCTCGCTGCTCGTGCCGGGTGGCAGCGGCGCATTGAAGACATTGCCGACGCCGCGTTCGTCGACGTGGCCCATCTCGGGATACAGCGGAAGCTGGTGCGAGCTGCAGAACACGACGCGTGGGTCGCGTTCGAAGATCGCCTGCGTGCCGTTGCCGTGGTGCACGTCGAAGTCGACGATTGCGACACGCTCGAGGCCATGCACGTCGAGCGCGTGCGCGGCCGCCACCGCGATCGAATCGAAGAAGCAGAAGCCCATCGCGGTGTCGCGCGTGGCGTGGTGGCCGGGCGGGCGAACCGCGCAGAACACGCGGCGTGCGCGCCCCGACAGCACGGCGTCCACCGCGGCGACGCCCGAGCCTGCGCAGCGAAGTGCCGCTTCGGCGGCACCGGGCGAGAGGAATGTGTCGGGGTCCAGCTGCACGTTGCCTTCGGCCACCGGGGTGTCGAGCACCTGCCGGATCAGCGACTCGTCGTGCACGCGGCGGAGCTGCTCGCGCGTGGCGAGCGGCGCATCGGCCCAGGGCAGGTCGGGGTAGGTGTCGCGGATCGCATCGACGACGGCCGCGAGGCGCTCCGGGCGCTCGGCATGGCCGGGCGGCGGCACGTGCGCCGCGCAGGCGGGATGGGTGAGCAGCAGCAACGGAAGTGCGTCGGTCATGCGCGGATTGTCGCAGAGCCGCCGCGCGGATCAGCGGGCGGGCACGAACTCAGCCGTGCCGGCGCTCGTGGTTCCACAGCATTTCGCCATGGCCGCTGGCGCGGGCCAGCACGCGTGCCAGGACGAAGAGCAGGTCGGACAGCCGGTTGAGGTAGCGCACCGCTTCCGGCCGAACGGCCTCGACGCGCGCGAGCGCCACGCACTCGCGCTCGGCACGGCGCACCACGGTGCGCGCGATGTGGCAGCGCGCCGCGGCCTCGCCACCGCCCGGCAGGATGAAATCCTTCAGCGGCGGCAGCGGCTCGTTGAAGGCATCGAGCTGCTGCTCGAGGCGCTCGATGTCGGCATCGAAGATCGCGGCATGGCCGGGGATGCACAGCTCGCCGCCGAGGTCGAACAGCTGGTGCTGGATCGCCGTCAGCAGGCGCGCGACGTCCTCGGGCAACTGCGGGCTCGCCAGCACGAGCCCGATGCACGAATTCGCCTCGTCGACCGTGCCGTAGGCATCGACGCGCGGCGAATCCTTGCCGGTGCGCGTGCCGTCGCCGAGGCCGGTGGAGCCGTCGTCGCCGGTGCGCGTGTAGATCTTGGAGAGGCGATTGCCCATCAGCGCGTCGCGGTGGCGCCGCTGCGGCCGCGCATGAGCGACGTGGCCGCCATGTGCACCAGCGCGGCACCGGCGACGTACATCGCGGCGGTGCGCATGTACGGGAACAGCCACTGCACGTAGTTCTGCCACCAGCCGGCGACGGTCGGCGACTGCACCGAGTTCGACACCCAGTAGAAGCTGCCCTGGCTGATCAGCTGGCAGACTACCGTCGAGGCGACGACCGCGGCGCCGAGCAGGCCGAGCGAGCGGAGGTCGTTGGCCACGTTGCGACGGCGCAGCCACAGGCCGCCGGCCCACATCGCGAAGTAGGCCGGCACCAGCGCCCAGTACGCCGGCGACACGCAGTAGTGCTGCCAGAAGCTCGCGCCGCTGCGGGTGATCACCGCGTAGTCCACCGCGACGGCGAGCGCCATCAGCAGCGGGAACGCCCAGCGCGTCCACGTCGACAGGTAGAAGCCGCCGATGAAGAAGACGGCCCACGAGGCGTCCGGCACCGGCGCGAAATGGTTGATGCGCGTGGCCGCCATGAGCGCGGCGAGCAGCAGGAGGATCGGGGTGCGCGGGGCGGTCATCGGTGGCTCCGGAAAGCGGGGCCGGCGCGGAGCCGGCGAGGGCCGCATTCTAACGGAGCCGGTGCGGGCAGGCCGTATCATGGCGGACATGACCGCCGACACGCCGCGCCACCATGACCTCGTCATCGTCGGAGGCGGCCTGGTGGGCGCCAGCCTCGCCCTCGCGCTCGAGCCGCTGGGTCTCGACGTCGCGCTGGTCGACGCCGCACCGGCCGGTGCACTGCCGCCGGTCTTCGACCAGCGCTCGCTGTCCTTCGCCGAAGCCACCATCCACGCACTCGATGCGCTCGGGGTGCTGCCGCACCTGCAGGCGCACGGCGGGCCGATCCGGCGCATCGTGGTCAACCGCGAGGGCGATTTCGGCCAGGCGCGCCTCGAGGCCGCGCGCTACGGCCGCGATGCCTTCGGTCGCGTGGTCGTCGCCCGCGACTTCGGCGAGGCGCTCGAAGCGCGGCTCGACACGCTGAAAGGGCTCACGCGCTACCGTCCGGCGCGCTTCGTGGCGACGGCGCTCGACGGCGAGCGCCGCCGCGTGACGCTGCAGACGGCGGAGGGCGAGATCGTGATCGCCGCGCCGCTGGTGGTCGGCGCCGACGGCACCGCCAGCGGCGTGCGCGACGCGCTCGGCATCGGCGTCGACGAGCACGCCTATGGGCATACGCTGTTCGTCGCGCGGCTGCGCACCGAGCGCGCGCCCGACGGCACTGCCTACGAGCGCCTGACCGACGCCGGCCCGACCGCGCTCCTGCCGCGCGCCGATCGCCATTTCGGCCTCGTGCACGGCGTCGCCGACGGGGAAGCGGACGCCGTGGATGCGCTCGACGACGCGGCGTTCCTCGCGCGCCTGCAGCACCGGCTCGGCTGGCGGCACGGGCGCCTGCTCGACTGCGGCCCGCGCAGCCGTTATCCGGGCCGTCGCGTCATCGCGCGCGGCACCGTCGGCCCGCGTGCCGTGCTCGTCGGCAATGCCGCGCAGACGATCCATCCGCTCGGCGCGCAGGGCTTCAACCTCGGCCTGCGCGACGCGCTCACCCTCGCCGAGGAGATCGGCGCCGCGCTCGAAGACGGGCGCGACGCGATCGGCGGCGCGGCGATGCTCGACCGCTACGTCGCGCGTCGCGCCGAGGACCGCCGTCGCACGCTCGCCTTTTCCGACGGGCTTCTGAGGCTCGGTTCCGCGCGCGGCACGCTGGTGCGCCCGTTGCGTTCGCTGGCGCTGCTCGCGCTCGACCACCCGGCCTGGCTGCAGGCGTGGCTGGTGGGCGGCGCGATGGGCTATCGCGGCGACGTGCCGGCGCTCTGCCGCGGCGACGCGGCGAGGCGCAGCGCATGAGCCGGCGGGAGACGGTCGACGTCGCCGTGGTCGGCGGCGGCGTGGTCGGCACGGCCACCGCGCTCGCCTTCGCGCGCGACGGCTGGAGCGTCGCGCTGCTGGAAGCCCGTGCGCCCGCGCCCTGGCGGCGCGATGCGCCGGACCTGCGCGTCTACGCGCTCGCGCCCGACAACATGGCGCTGCTCGACGCGCTCGACGCCGGGGCGTCGATCCGCGCCGCGCGCGCCACGCCCTACCGCCGCATGGAAGTCTGGGACGCGGCGGGCGGCGGCGTGCTTTCGTTCGACGCCGACCGTTTCGGCCGGCGGGAACTCGGGTGGATCATCGAGAACGACCTGCTCGTCGACCGGCTGCAGGCGGCGCTCTCGCGCGAGGACGTCGAGCAGCACGTGCCGGCGAGCGTCGTCGCCTTGGAACAGGACGAGTCGCGCGCGACGTTGAAGCTCGAGGACGGGCGTCGCCTGCGTGCGCGGCTGGTGGTGGCCGCCGATGGCGCCGCCTCCACGCTCCGCACGCTCGCCGGCATCGATGCGCCCACGCACGACTATGCGCAGCAGGGCCTCGTGGCCTACGTCGACGCGGAAGCCCCGCTGCAGGCTACCTGCTACCAGCGCTTCCTGCCGACCGGACCGCTCGCGTTCCTGCCGGTCGGTCCGCACCGGGCCTCGATCGTGTGGACGCTGCCGACCGAGGAGGCGAACCGGGTGCGCGACGTCGATGACGAGGCCTTCGCGATCGCGATCACGGACGCGTCCGGGGGGCGGCTCGGCTGCGTGACGCCGGCGTCGGCGCGTGTGGCGTTTCCGCTGCGTCGGCGCCTGGCCGCGCGAGCGCTCTGCGGGCGCCTGGTGCTGGTGGGCGACGCGGCCCATGCGGTGCATCCGCTCGCCGGGCAGGGCGTCAACCTCGGCCTGCGCGACGTCTCGGCGCTGCGCGCGGCATTGCCCAGGCCGGGTCGCGATGCCGACCCGGTGACCGCGCGGCTGGAGCGGTGGGCACGCGAACGGCGCAGCGATACCACGCGCGCGGCGCTGGCCTTCGAAACGATCAATCGCGTGTTCTCGAACGATGCGCTGCTGCCCACGCTGCTGCGCGGCCCGCTGCTGGGCCTCGCGGGCCGCCTTCCGCCGCTGCAGCATCGGCTCTGGCGCGAGGCCGCCGGCCTCTGACCCCGGAAACGACGATGCCCCGCCGGAGCGGGGCATCGCGTTCAACGTCGAGGCGACAGGCTTAGCGCGTGCGGCCCGAGGTCGACGACCAGGCGTCGAATTCGGCCTGCGAGAGCTGGCCGTCGCGGTTCCTGTCGAGCGTGCGGAAGCGGGCGCCCAGGCGCGACTGCACCGCGGCTTCCTTCGACGTCAGCATGCCGTCGCCGTTGACGTCGAGCAGCTGGAACGCGTTCGCCATGCCGACGCCCGAGAGCGCGTCGCCCACCGGCAGCGAGTTCTTGGTGAGGCCACCGGCCGCGATCCAGCCGCGCAGCTCGTCGGTCGCGATGCGGCCGTCGCTGTTGGTGTCGATCGTCGCGAACTGGTTGTTCAGCGCGATGTTCGCACCGGCCTCCTCGCGGCTCAGGAAGCCGTCGTGGTTGGTGTCGAGCACGTTGGTGTCGATGTGGAAGCGACCCGCGCCCGTCATGTGGCGGTAGTCGGCCATCGCACCCGGTGCGGAGGTCGCGATGCGCGCATTGGCCGAGGCGTTCGCCGAGACCGGGACGTCGGTGGTGACCGTGGTGGTCGTGTCGGTCGCCGCCTGCGCCGCGGCGCTGTGGCTCGCGGCACGCGTCGCGGCGCGGCTCGCCTGACGGGCCGAAGCGCGGGCCTCGTCGGCCGCAGCCTCCTTGTTGATGCCGTCGCGCGCGCCGGCGACGGCGCCCATCGCGTCCGCGGTGCGGTCGACGGTCTCGTTCTTGGCGTCCTCGGCGGCGACCGCGGCCTGGTGCGCTTGATGCGCGGCGACGTCGTCGCCGGTGGCGGACGCGTCCTTCGCAGCCTCCTTCGCGATCTTCGCGTCGAGGCGCGCATTGCGCGCCGCGTCCGCGGCGACGTCCTTGGTGATCTTGGCGGCGACCTTCGCGCGGGCCTCGGTGGCGCGCTGGGCAAAGGCGGGGGTGGCGACACCGAGTGCGGTGACCAGTGCGACGGCGAGGGTGCTCGTGCGGAGAATGTTCATGTGCGGGCCTTCCACGTCTAGGGATCGCCCTGACGCTAGGCGCCGCGCGATCAACCGGACGTGCAAGCGGCCGCGATCCGCGGAATCGCGTCAGCGGGCGGACAGCAACGTGTCAGTCGCGTAGACGCGCGAAGACCGTGATCTCCTCGCGGTCGTGATACAGCTGGCGCGCCCGCCAGTCGACCGGCTTGCCGACTTCCTGTTCGAACAGTTCGAGGCACTGTCGTGTCTCGTCCCAGCGCTTCTTCATCGGCAGCTTGAGGTTGAAGATCGTGCGGCGACACCAGCCCTCGCGCAGCCACGTCGCCATGCGCGATGCGACACGGCGCGGCTGCTCGACCATGTCGCAGACCATCCAGTCGAGCATGCGCTTGGGCTGCCAGACGAAGCCGTCCGCGCGCAGATGCTCCACGCGTCCGCTGTCGAGCAGGTCCTGCGCGAGCGGGCCGTTGTCGATGCTCATCACGCGCAGGCCCTGGCGCATCAGCACCCAGCTCCAGCCGCCCGGCGCGGCGCCCAGGTCGGCCGCGTACATGTGCTCGGTGAACCATTCCTTGCGCTCGTCCGCGTCGAGCAGCGTGAGGAACGCTTCCTCGAGCTTGAGTGCGGAGCGGCTCGGCGCCTGCGTGTTCATGCGCAGGCGGGGAATGCCCATCGGCCAGTCGCTGCCGTCGGCCGGGTCGACGATCGCGAGGTGCGCGTGGTCGCCCGATTCCAGCAGCACGTGCAGCCGGGCGCGTGTCGGCGAGTCGATATGGGTGAGCCATCCCGCTTCGCGCAATGCGGGACGCAGGGCATTGCCGAGGGCACGCGCGAGTGCGGCAAGCGGTTTGCCGTCGTCGCTGTCGGGGTGCTCCACGCGCACGTCGCCGAAGCGCAGTTCGGGACGGCCGAGCGTCGCCGCCATCGCATCGACGATCGCGCCGACACGGTCCGGCCGCGCGGCGGTGCCGGCGCCGAGGGTCGGCAATTCCGCGAAGGCGACGAGCTTCTGCCGCGCGAAGATCAGGTCGCGGAAGGGCAGGGCGGCCGACAGGCCTTCCACCTCGTCGCAGACGAAACGCACGAAGCCGCTGCCGCGCTCGGTGCGGGCATATCCGGCGAAGCCCGCGGCGCCGGCGCGCTCGGTGAGCTCGGCGGCGAGTTCGGGCTCGAAACCCGCGCGGCAGTAGCCAAGCAGGGACGGTTGCGCGAACAGGGCCGGGCGGTTCATGCGTTCAGTACCGGGCGCCGCCGGCGCTCGAGTAGCCGCGCAGCACGTCGCAGGCGGCCTCGCGCTGCACGTCGCGCACCACCTCGATGCCACGACGCTCGAGTTCGCCGACCCAGTCGGCCGGCAGCGGGCCTTCGTCGAATTCGGTGAGCGACTCCACGTCCTCGCTGCGCGCGCCGATGAGCAGGCGATCGACGCCGGCCCAGACCGTCGCGCCATAGCACTGGCAGCAGGGCTGGGCGGACGTCGCGAGCGTGATGGGGCCGACGCGTTCGCCCGGCGCGATCTCGTTGAGCCGGGCGCGTTGCGTGCGTTGCTGGGCGAGCATGTAGGCCATCGTCTCCGCATGCGCGACCGAGCACGCATGCGGCAGCACGCGATTGACGCCGACGGCGACGATGCGGTCGTCCGGGCCGAACACCGCCGCGCCGAACGGGCCGCCGCTCGCGGCCTCGACGTTCCGGCGCGACAGCTCGATCGCGAGCGCGACCTTGTCGTCGTCCGTGGGGAACACGCGCGACGTGTCGATGTCGTGGACCCAGGCCGGAAGGGTCAGGTGGACCTGCGCGTAGAGCATCAGTTCGTCATCATGAGGTTGCCCTCGCACTGGCCGGCGACGCAGCTGCACGATTCGATCGGCTTGAAGCCGCAGATCGAGGCGCGTCCTTGCTTCGCGCACTGTGCCTTCACGGCGGCCGGGTCGACGGGGGCTTTCACGTTCACGCAGGCCGGCGCCGAGCCGCAGCAATTGCCGACGTCCTTGATCGCACAGTCGGCGTCCGTGCGGCACGCCCTGCTCGGCGCCGCGGGATTGGCCTTTTCGGCGCGTTCGGGCGGCAGCGGGTCGCTCATGGACGGCGCGTGCAGCGGACGCGCCGGTGCCGTGGCGGGTGCAGCCGTCACGGGCGCGGGAGACGACGCGGCAGACGTGCGCTGCGGCGCCGGGGCCGCAGCGGCTGGCATCGGAGCAGCAGCCGGCGTTGCCCCCGTCGCACCGGGCTGCGCGCAGCCGGGCAGTAGAACGGCGAGCGTCAGCATGATCGCGAACAGAGTGGGGCGCATGGCGATTCTCCCAGTTAGGACGGTCAAGCCTTGCCCGACCACGTGTCGCGCAGCGTGACGCTGCGGTTGAACACCGGACGGTCGGCACGGTGGTCGTAGCGGTCGGCGACGAAATAGCCGATGCGCTCGAACTGCACGCTGGTCTCCGGGGCTAGCTGCGCGGCGGCCGGCTCGACGTAACCCGTCACCACCCGGCGCGATTCCGGGTTCATGTAGTCGCGATAGGTCTTGCCGTCCTCGTCCGTGTCCGGATCCGGCACGGTGAACAGGCGGTCGTACAGGCGGATCTCGGCTTCGACCGCATGCGCGGCGCTGACCCAGTGGATCGTGCCCTTGACCTTGCGGTTCGCGCCGTCCATGCCCGGGCGCGATTCGGGATCGAGCGTGCAGCGGACTTCGACGACGCGGCCGTCGGCGTCCTTGACCACCTCGTCGCAGCGCACGATGCCCGCGCCACGCAGGCGCACGTCACCGCCGACGGTGAGCCGCTTGAAGCCCTTGGGCGGCACTTCCTCGAAGTCCTCGCGCTCGATCCACAGCGCGTTGGAAAACGGCACGCGGCGTTCGCCCGCCGACTCGTCCTTCGGATGGTTCGAGAACGTGAGCGCTTCCTCGTGGCCCTCCGGCAGGTTGGTGATGACGAGCCTGAGCGGATCGACCACGCCCATGCGGCGCTGCGCCGCCGCGTCGAGGTCGTCGCGCAATGCGCCTTCGAGGATCGAGAGGTCGAGCAGCGAGTTCTGCTTGGAGATGCCGACGCGGTCGACCATCAGCTTCAACGCGCCCGGTGTGTAGCCGCGGCGGCGGATGCCCTGCAGCGTCGGCATGCGCGGATCGTCCCAGCCATCGACGAGGCCTTCCTGCACCAGCGCCATGAGCTTGCGCTTGCTCATCACGAGGTAGTTGAAGTTCAAGCGCGAGAACTCGATCTGGCGCGGCTTGCTGGCTTCCCGCGGAAAGCCCTTCGCCAGCAGCGGTTCCAGCAGTCCGGGATGGCCGGCGAGATCGACCCGGTCCACGCACCAGTCGTACAGCGGGCGGTGGTCCTCGAACTCCAGCGTGCACAGCGAATGGGTGATGCCTTCGATCGCATCGGAGAGCGAATGCGCGAAGTCGTACATCGGGTAGATCGGCCAGGCGTCGCCGGTGTTCTGGTGCTCGACGTGCTTGATGCGGTACAGGGCCGGGTCGCGCAGGTTGATGTTGCCGCTCGCCATGTCGATCTTCGCGCGCAGGGTGCGCGTGCCGTCGGCGAATTCGCCGGCGCGCATGCGGCGGAACAGGTCGAGGTTCTCCTCGACGCCGCGATCGCGGAACGGCGAGGGCCGACCCGGCTCGGTGAGGGTGCCGCGGTACTCGCGCACCTGCTCGGCGGTGAGGTCGTCGACGTAGGCGTCGCCCTGGCGGATCAGCTGCTCGGCCGCCAGGTAGAACACCTCGAAGTAGTCCGACGCATGGCGCAGCGAATTCCACTCGAAGCCCAGCCACTGCACGTCGTCCTGGATGGCCCGCACGTACTCGGGGTCTTCCTTCGCGGGATTGGTGTCGTCCAGCCGCAGGTTGCAGCTGCCGCCGAATTCCTGCGCGATGCCGAAGTCGAGGCAGATCGCCTTGGCATGGCCGATATGCAGGTAGCCGTTGGGCTCCGGCGGGAATCGCGTGCGGATCGCCCGGTGCTTCCCGCCGGCGAGGTCCTCGCGGACGATCTGGCGGATGAAGTCGTTCTTCACGCCGGACTCGGGCGCGGAATTGTCGGGCGATGCGGACATGCAGGCTTGCAACCACGTGGGGAAGCCCGCAGTTTAGCGAAGAAGGCCAGTCCGGCCCGCCGCGAGGCCGCGATGAAGCCCGTCTACGACGCCGCGAACCTGATCGACGCCCATCTCGTGCGCCACGCGCTCGAGGACGCGGGCATTCCCGTCTTCATCCGGGGCGAGGCGCTCACGGGCGGCATCGGCGAACTGCCGCTCTACGGCATGGTGCAGGTCTGCGTGCCCGAGGCCGCCTGGCCCGAGGCCGAGGCGGTGGTGCGTGAGCTCGATTTCGGCCAGCCGCCGGACACGGCGAGCGATGCGGACTGGGATCCTGGCCTGCAACCGGCCTGAACGCATCCACCGCGCCGGGCGCGTCGTAACCGCTTCGCCACACCGCGTTCGCGGCCACGATGCTGCGCTCGTCCATCGCCGGTCACCGGCCGAGGAGTTCGACATGCTCGACAAACTGCTGGGAATCGGTGCCTACAAGCAGCGCCTGCCGCGCGAGGGCGAGGCCCTGCCGGGTCGCGACACGCCGATGCGCGTGGGCCATGCGCACCACGTGCACGGCCGGCCGATCCAGGGCGACTTCGCGGGCTTCGAGCAGGTGCAGTTCGGGCTCGGCTGTTTCTGGGGCGCCGAGCGCCTGTTCTGGACGATTCCCGGCGTGCACACGACCGCGGTCGGTTATTCGGGCGGCGCCACGCCGAACCCGACCTATCGCGAGGTCTGCAGCGGCATGACCGGCCACACCGAGGCGGTGCTGGTGGTCTACGACCCGGCGCAGGTGTCGTTCGACGCGCTCCTCAAGGCGTTCTGGGAAGGCCACGACCCGACGCAGGGCATGCGCCAGGGCAACGACACCGGCACGCAGTACCGGTCCGCGATCTACTGCACGACCCGGGCGCAGCACGAGGCCGCGATCGCCAGTCGCGATGCCTACCAGCAGCGCCTGCGTGAGGCCGGCCTGGGCGACATCACGACCGAGATCGCCTACCCGGCGCCGACGTTCCATTACGCCGAAGACGAGCACCAGCAGTACCTGTCGAAGATCCCGAACGGCTATTGCGGGCTCGGCGGGACGGGCGTGAGCTGCCCGATCGGGAACGCGGTCGGCCCGGCCTGAGGCCTGATCCCGGACTCTGGTTCCGCGCGATCGCGGCGTCACGCCATCGCGCGCGGTTTGCCGCGGGCTCGGGGATCAGAAGCGCGTCAGGCTGCAGACGTAGATGACTTCGCAGGCGCCGTCGCCGGTGTCCTCGCGCGACGTCGAACTGCGCCATGTCCAGCCGTCGGGCGCCTCGGCAGCCACCAGCCATCCGTCGAAGCGCACGCGGTCGCCTTCGCGCACCGAATCGAGCGCGCGCGCGACGGATTCGTCGCCGGGGATCAGGTGCATGTTCGCGCTCGAGCGGACGATCTCCCCGGGCGGGATCGGCGGATCGCCGCTCCAGCGGTAGCGATACCAGCGGCCGCCCTGCGAGATGTCGAGGTGGTCGAGCACCGCGTCCTCGCGCATGCGGCCCCAGCCGAGCGCGAGATCCGTGGGCGACAGGTCCGCCTCGCGGCCGCTGTCGTAGTCCTGTCGCGACAGGACGCGCGCGTCGACGCTGAAGCCGGCGAGTGGTCGCAGCGTCGCTGCGCGCAGGCGGAACGGCCCGACGTCGGAGGTGAGCGAACTCTGCAGCGGTTCGGCGAAGGCGCGGACGGCCGCCGGGCGCGGGCAGGCGACGGGGCCGGCGGCTGGCGACGGCGCGGGGTGGTGCGGTCGGGGCCCCAGCGTCTTCCAGCCGCCGACGAGGGCGGCCACCAGCACCAAGCCGATCGTCAATCGACGCACGCGACTCAGGCCCCGCGGCGACGTCGCGGAGCGGGCGTCGGCGCGGGCGGCGCCAGCAGCCCGGCCGGCAGGCGACGGAACTCGGCGGCGAGGCCTTCGAGGAACGCGCCCATGGCCGAGCTTCGGCGCCAGACCATCGCGATGCGCCGATGCGGCGCGTCGCCACGGAACGGGATGAGTGCGAGGTCCGGCGACGGTGGCACCGGCGGCTGCACGGCCAGCATCGGCAGCAGGGTCATGCCGACGCCTGCGGCCACCATCTGCCGAAGCGTTTCCAGCGAGGTCGCACGGAAGCCCTCGCGCTCGCCCGCGCCCGCGAGCCGGCAGACGTCGAGCGCCTGGTCGCGCAGGCAGTGGCCTTCCTCCAGCAGCAGCAGGTCGGCGTCGCGCAGGTCGGCATCCTCCAGCGTGCCCCGGGCGGCCATCGGATGCGTGCGCGGCACCGCGAGCACGAAGGGTTCGTCGAACAGCGGCTCCACGCGCAGCTGTTCGTCATGGATCGGCAGCGCGAGGATGCCGGCGTCGAGCCGCCCCTCGCGCAGACGCTGCAGGATCTGGTCGGTCTTCTCCTCGACCAGCAGCAACTCCAGCCGCGGGAAGCGCGTGCGCACCTGCGGCAGCACGTGCGGCAGCAGGTAGGGCCCCAGCGTCGGAAACAGGCCGAGGCGCACGGTGCCGGCCTCGGGATCGCGCGACCTGCGCGCGACCTCGGTCATCTGCTCGACCTCCGCGATGATGCCGCGCGCGCGGTCGGCGACCTCGTGGCCCACCGGCGTGAGCATCACGCGGCGCGGCGCGCGCTCGACCAGCGACACGCCGAGCTCGTCCTCGAGCTTCTTGATCTGCGTGGAGAGCGTGGGCTGGCTGACGTGGCTCGCCTGCGCGGCGCGGCCGAAATGACGGTGGTCGGCGAGGGCGACGAGGTAGCGGAGGTCACGCAGATTCATGCGGGAATGGTAGGCGGCGGTGGCGGTGGGCGCCATCGAAGGCGGCGTTTCGATTCAGGCGGTCGATGGTGAACAAGCGAAAGGCCCGGACGCGACGCGCCGGGCCTTCCCGGGACGCCGACCGCTTCGGACGGTCGACATCGCCACGCGCGGCCGGAAGGCTCCGGCGCGCTGCGTCCGGTCACGCGGCCTGGCGCGTCGCCTCGGCGGGCGCGGAGGTGCGGATCAGGTGGTCGAACGCGCTGAGCGCGGCGGTCGAGCCGGCCCCCATCGCGATCACGATCTGCTTGTAGGGCACGGTGGTGGCGTCGCCCGCGGCGAACACGCCGGGCACGTTGGTGGCGCCGCGGTCGTCGATCACGATCTCGCCGCGCGCGCTGAGCTCGACGTCGCCCTTGAGCCATTCCGTGTTCGGCAGCAGGCCGATCTGCACGAAGACGCCTTCGAGCTCGATCGTGCGCAGTTCGCCCGAGGCGCGGTCCTTCACCACGAGGCCGGTCACCTTCGCGCCGTCGCCGAGCACCTCGGTGGTCTGGCCGTTCACCACGATCTCGACGTTCGGCAGACTGCGCAGCTTGCGCTGCAGCACCTCGTCCGCGCGCAGCCTGGTGTCGAACTCGACCAGCGTGACGTGCGCGACGATGCCCGCGAGGTCGATCGCCGCCTCCACGCCCGAATTGCCGCCGCCGATGACCGCCACGCGCTTGCCCTTGAACAGCGGGCCGTCGCAGTGCGGGCAGTAGGCCACGCCCTTGTTCTTGTACTGCTCCTCGCCGGGCACGCCCATCTGCCGCCAGCGCGCACCGGTCGACAGGATCACGCTCTTCGCGCGCAGCGTCGCGCCGTTGCCGAGGTCGATGCCGACGAGCCCATCGGCGCCCGCCGCATGCAACTTGGCTGCACGTTGCAGGTTCATCACGTCGACCTCGTACTCGCGCACGTGCTGCTCGAGCGCGGTGGCGAGCTTCGGGCCCTCGGTGTACGGCATGGAAACGAAGTTCTCGATGCCCATGGTGTCGAGCACCTGGCCACCGAAACGCTCGGCGACGACGCCGGTGCGGATGCCCTTGCGCGCGGCGTAGATCGCCGCCGCCGCGCCGGCCGGGCCGCCGCCGACGACGAGCACGTCGAACGCCTCCTTCTTCGCGATCGACTCGGCCGCGCGCGACGCCGCGCCCGTGTCGAGCTTGGCGAGCACCTGCTCGACCGTCATGCGGCCTTGGTCGAACGGCTGGCCGTTGAGGTAGATCGTGGGCACCGACATGATGCCGCGCGCCTCGACCTCGGCCTGGAAGAGCGCGCCGTCGATGGCGACATGCTTGATGTTCGGGTTCAGCACGCTCATCAGGTTCAGCGCCTGCACCGTGTCCGGGCAGCTCTGGCACGAGAGCGACATGTAGGTCTCGAAGACGAACGCGCCCTCGAGGTCGCGCACCTGGTTCTGCACGTCCTCGTCGAGCTTGGGCGGATGGCCGCCGACCCAGAGGAGGGCGAGCACGAGCGACGTGAACTCATGGCCCATCGGGATGCCCGCGAAGCGCACGTCGATGTCGGTGCCGGCGCGCACGATGGCGAACGACGGCTTGCGCGCATCGTCGTCGGCGCGCTCGAAGCTCACCCTGTCGTTGAGTGCGGCGATGTCGCGCAGCAGTGCCTCGAGCTCACGCGAGGCGTCGGAGTCGTCGAGCGATGCGACGAGCCGGATCGGCTGCTGGAGCTTCTCGAGGTAGGCGGAGAGCTGGGACTTGAGGCTGTCGTCGAGCATGGCGGGCTCCATGGCGAACGGAAGGGAATGCGGCGCGCGAAAGGCGCCACGAAGACGGCGGGCGACGCCCGGCCTGCGACCGCGCGACGGCGCGGTGCGTCGAACACTGGCGGCAGCGTCATGCGCATGCCGTTGCCGCCAGCCCTCGAAGGACGCCGGGCGCATCCGCCCGGCGTCCGCGATGGATCAGATCTTGCCGACGAGGTCGAGCGACGGCTTCAGCGTGTGCGCGCCTTCCTGCCACTTGGCCGGGCAGACCTCGCCCGGGTGCTCGGCGACGTACTTGGCCGCCTTGAGCTTGCGCAGCGCTTCCTTCATGTCGCGCGCGATGGCGTTGTCGTGCACCTCGAAGGCCTTGACCACGCCTTCCGGGTTCACGATGAACGTGCCGCGCAGGGCCAGGCCTTCCTCGTCGATGTGCACGTCGAACGCGCGCGTCAGCGCATGGGTCGGGTCGCCGACCAGCGGGAACTGCGCCTTGCCGACGGCGGGCGACGTCTCGTGCCACACCTTGTGCGAGAAGTGCGTGTCGGTGGTGACGATGTAGACCTCGGCGCCGTTGGCCTGGAACTCGGCGTAGTTCTCGGCCGCGTCCTCGACTTCGGTCGGGCAGTTGAAGGTGAAGGCCGCCGGCATGAAGACGATCACCGACCACTTGCCCTGCAGGCTCTTCTCGGTGACTTCGATGAACTTGCCGTTGTGGAAGGCCTGCGCCTTGAACGGCTGGACGGGCTTGTTAATCAGGGACATCGGTGGCTCCTGGCTGGGGGAGGGATGAATGGGTCAGCATCGTAGCCCCGGGCGGTCGATCCCTCAAATTGATTGTCCCGATCCCGGCGATCGGTAATGCCTATGGCATGGCACGCCGAAACTCGATCGACCGGGACTTTCGGCCTGGGCGGACGCCGTAGGCGGCCGCTTACCCTCGGGGGTTCACCCCCGGGAACCGCCTGCATGACCCGTCCGCGTCACCACGCCCTCGCCCTCGCGCTCTCCGCCGCCGTCCTCGCCGGCACGGTCCACGCCGCCGACTCCACGGTTCCCACCGGCCCGCTGCCGCGCACCGTGGTGCCGACGCTCGTGCGCCTCGAGCTCAGGATCGATCCGAAGCAGGCCGCCTTCAGCGGGACGACCCGCATCGACGCGGACATCGCCGAGGCCACCGACACCGTCTGGATGCACGGCCGCGGGCTCAAGATCGCGCGGGCGAACGCGATCGTCGGCAAGCGGACGATCCCGCTCACGGTCAGCGAGGTCGACCCGTCCGGCGTGCTCAAGCTCGTCGGCAAGACGCCGCTGCCCGCGGGCAAGGCCGTGTTCGACATCGCCTTCGAGGCGCCGTTCGGGCAGCTGCAGGGCGCGTACAAGGTCAAGCCGGACGGCCGCGACTACGTGATGACGCAGATGGAGCCGCTGGGGGCACGCACCGCGTTCCCCGGTTTCGACGAGCCGAGCTTCAAGCAGTCGTGGGAGATCACGCTGGTCGTGCCGCAGGACAACGTCGCCGTCGCCAATTCGCTCGAAGGCACCACCACGCCGATGCCCGGCGGCTGGAAGAAGGTGACGTTCGCGCGCACCGAGGCGATCCCGAGCTATCTCGTCGCGTTCGCGGTGGGCCCGTGGGACGTCGTGCCCGGCCCCGACATCGCGCCCAACGGCAATCGCGCCACGCCGATCCGCCTGCGCGGCGTCGCGGCGAACGGGCAGGGCGGCCGCATGAAGTACACGCTCGCCAATACGCCGGCGATCGTCACCGCGCTGGAGGACTACTTCGGCAGCCCGTATCCCTTCGACAAGCTCGACAACCTCGCGGCCCCGGACTTCTGGGCGGGCGCGATGGAGAACCCGGGCCTCATCGCCTACCGCGACTCGCTGATGTTCCCGGACGAGTCGTCCTCGGTCGGCCGTCGCCAGTCGTTCTACGGCACCAGCGCGCACGAGCTCGCCCACCAGTGGTTCGGCGACCTCGTGACCATGAAGTGGTGGGACGACCTCTGGCTCAACGAAGGCTTCGCGACCTGGATGGGCAACAAGATCCACGGGCAGGTGCAGCCGCAGGCGCATGCCGACCGCGGCCTGCTCGAAGGCGCGATCGGCGCGATGGGCGCCGACAGCCTGGCGTCGACGCGCCGCATCCACGAGCCGATCCGCGACTACCGCGACATCGAATCCGCCTTCGACGGCATCACCTACCAGAAGGGCGGCGCCACGCTCGCAATGTTCGAGCGCTTCATCGGCGAGGCCAAGTTCCGCACCGGCATCCGCAACTACCTGAAGGCGCATGCGCGCGGCAACGCGACGAGCGCGGACCTGATCGCCGCCGTGGCGGCGCAGGGCGACGATCCCTCGGCGGTGTCCAAGGCGTTCTTCAGCTTCATCGACCAGCCCGGCGTGCCGTACCTGGCCGTGGACCTCGACTGCTCCGGCAAGGTGCCCGCGCTCAGGGTCGCGCAGTCGCGCTACGTGCCCATCGGCTCGACCGCATCGGCCGCCGGCACCTGGGGCGTGCCGATGACCATCCGCTACGCCGACGGCGCCACCGTGCGCGAGCAGAAGACGCTGGTGACCGACCGCGAGGCGCGCGTCGAACTGACCGCGGCGACGTCGTGCCCGAAGTGGGTAATGCCGAACGGCTACGGCGCCGGCTACTACCGCTTCGCGCTGTCGCCGAAGCTGCAGGCCGCGCTCAACGCCGACTTCGCCATGCTCGACGAGCGCGAGCAGCGCATGGCGGCCGATTCGGTCGTGGCCGCCTATGGGGCGGGGACGCTCTCGCCCTCGCAGCTGCTGGCCGCGCTGCCGCGCTTCGCAGACGCGCCGGTGCGACAGACCGCGACCGCCGGCATGCGCGCGACGGAGTGGATGTCCGAGTACCTGCTCGCCGACGACAAGGCGCGCGAGGCCTTCCATTCGAAGGTGGCGGCGATCTACCGCCCGCGCCTGGAGCGTCTCGGCCTGTCGCCGAAGCCCGGCGAGCCCGAGGACGATGCGCTGCTGCGCAGCACGCTGGTCGAGTTCTTTGCGACCGACCTGCGCGATGCCAAGGTACGTGGCGAGATGAACCGACTGGGCCGTGCCGTGCTCGGCCTCGATGGCCAGCCGCCGCGCACCGATGCGGTCGCGCGCGACCTGCGCGACACCGCGCTGGTCGTCGCCCTGCAGGAAGGTGGCGCCGCCGCGTACGACGTCGCCGAGAAGCAGTTCCGCGCCAGCCAGGACGCCGTGCTCCGCACCGAGCTGCTGTCGGCCATGGGCGGCACGCACGTGCCGACGCTCGACGCGCGCGCCCGTGCGCTGGCGTTCGAACCGGGCCTGCTGCGCCGGAACGAGATCTTCCCGGCGGTGGGCGGCGCGGCGGCGGATGCCGCGACGCGTCCCGCGCTGCGCGACTGGGTCGACACGCACTTCGCCGAGCTCGAAGCGCGTCTCGCCCCGGCCGGTGCGGCGCTCGTGGGCGTGTACGCGAGCGGCATGTGCAGCGAGGCCGATGCGGTCGCGCTGCAGGCGGCGTTCGCGCCGCGCATGGAAAAGGTCGAGGGTGGCCCGCGCGAGCTCGAGCAGACCGTGGAGGGCATCCGCCTGTGCGCGGCCCAGCGCGATGCCCGCAAGGGACTGCCGCTGGACTTCGCCCGCCGCTGACGCACCGCGGCAGGGAATGCCGGGCGACGGGCGGCTTCGGCCGCCCGTTGTCGTTCATGGGCGACCGTTCGTCGCCGTTCGTCGCATGGGCGCGCCGCATGGGGCGCGTGACGCTACCGTGGCGCTCCGATCCGGACGGGGGTGCCCCGCCCGGGAGTGGCAGGCGCGGGGGGCGCCCGCCACTGGCAAGGTCCTTGCATCGGCGTGGTGGGCACCGGAGGGGCGCATGGACCTGATCCGCCAACTGGATACCGCGACGCTCGCGTTCGTGACCGGGCTGGCCGGCTTCCTGCTCGCGGGCACGATGATGGGCATCCGCATGGCGGGCATGCGCAATCCCGCGCTCGTCTATTGGGGGCTCGCGGGTCTCGCCTTCGGCTTGGGCCACCAGCTCGGCCATCTCTTCCTGACCGTCTCGCTCGGGGTGCCCAAGAGCATCGCGCTGACCATCGCGAACGGCCTGATCACGTCGACCCACGTGCTGCTGCTGGCCGGCGTGCGCGCCTACCTCGGCCGGCCCACGCGCATCGTCCCGCTGCTCGCGCTCGCCGCGGCGCTGATCGTCGTCGGGCTCGTCTGGACGGAGATGCAGGAGAACCTGCGCCTACGCGTGCTCGTGCTGTCGGGCTTCTACCTCGCGCTCGACTTCACCTCGGGCCTCACGCTGTGGCGCGCGCGCGCCGACGACCGCCGCTTCCAGGGGCTGGCGGCCGGCGTCTTCGTCTTCAACGGCACCTTCCTCGCGGTGCGCTTCGTCTACGCGGCGACCACGCACGGGCTGACCAGTTCGTTCGTCAACGATCCGTTCCAGGTGCTGTTCTTCGTGGTGAGCCTGGTCTTCGTCTACGTGCTCACGCTGGCGCTCGCGCTGCTGATGTTCCGCGGCAAGGAAGTGGAGCTGCAGCGCCTCGTGCATTGCGACCCGCTCACCGGCCTGTTCAACCGTCGCTCGCTGTTCGAGCATGCCGCCCGCGAGCAGGCGCGCTGCGAGCGCTACGGCACGCCGCTGTCGCTGGTGATGCTCGACATCGACCGCTTCAAGTCGGTCAACGACACCTTCGGCCACGGGGCCGGCGACGACGTGATCTGCGAGGCCGCGGCGCGCATCGCCTGCGAACTGCGCGACGTCGACGCGGCATTCCGCCTCGGCGGCGAGGAGTTCCTGATCCTGCTGCCGTCCACCGCCCTCGACCATGCCGTCGCCGTCGCCGAGCGCCTGCGCCAGGCCCTGTCGGCGCGGCCGATCGGCGCCATCGGGCGTCCGGTGACCGCGAGCTTCGGCGTCACCGAGCTCGCGCGCGGCCAGGAGGACTGGGAAGCCGCCCTGCGTCGTGCGGACGCCGCGCTCTACCGCGCCAAGGACGAGGGCCGCGACCGCGTGTTCGCGATGTCGCCGCCGCCGGCGACGGCCCGCCCCGTCGCCGAGGCGCGCGCGGCCGGCGCGGTGCTCGACTTACCATAGCCGCCCCTCCACGGAGCCGAACGATGCGCATCGACGCGCTGCTCCGCAGCTCGCGCGCGCGCCTGGACGCCGGCGAGCCCGAGCGCCTGCTCGGCCACGTGCTGTCGCGCGATCCGGCATGGCTGTTCGCCCACGGCGACGCGGAGATCGACACCGCGCATGCGTCCGCGTTCGAGGTGCTCGTCGCCCGCCGCGAGGCCGGCGAGCCGGTCGCCTATCTGGTGGGCCTGCGCGGCTTCTGGACCTTCGACCTCGAGGTCGGTCCGGCGACGCTGATCCCGCGGCCCGAGACGGAGCGCCTGGTCGAACTCGCGCTGGAGCGCCTGCCGCATGGTCCGACGCGCGTCGCGGACCTCGGCACTGGCAGCGGCGCGATTGCCCTCGCGATCGCGCTCGAGCGCCGGCAGGCGACGGTGGTCGCCGTCGACGCGAGCGCCGCGGCCCTCGAGGTCGCGCGACGCAACGTCGAGCGGCTCGCGCCCGGTCGCGTCGAGCTGCGCGAAGGCGACTGGTACGGGCCCCTCGCCGGCGAGCGCTTCGACCTGCTGCTCAGCAATCCGCCCTACATCGCGGAAGGCGATCCGCACCTGTCGCGCGGCGACCTGCGGCACGAGCCGCCGTCGGCGCTCGCCTCGGGCGCGGACGGACTCGATGCGATCCGCACGCTCGCCGCCGGCGCCCGTGCGCACCTCCGGCCGGGCGGCTGGCTGGTCGTCGAGCACGGCTATGCGCAGGGCGCCGACGTGCGCGCGCTGTTCGCTGCCACAGGGCTTCGCGGCGTCGAGACCGCCCTCGACCTCGAGGATCGCGAGCGCATCACGTTCGGCTGCGCACTTTGAACCGCGAACGCGTGCGATCCGGCACGTCGTCCGCCTAGACTTTCCGCTTCCCCGCACGAGTCCGCCGGCCATGCGCAGCCTGTATCCCGAAATCGAGCCGTTCGACACCGGCGTCCTCCAGGTCGACGAGCGCCATGCCCTGTACTACGAGCAGTGCGGCAATCCGCAGGGCAAGCCGGTGGTGATCCTGCACGGCGGCCCCGGCGGCGGCTGCAGCCCGAAGATGCGCCAGTTCCACGACCCGGCCAAGTACCGGATCATCCTGTTCGACCAGCGGGGCTCGGGCCGCTCGACGCCGCATGCCGACCTCGTCGACAACACGACGTGGCACCTCGTCGCCGACATCGAAACGCTGCGCGACAAACTCGGCATCGACACGTGGCAGGTCTTCGGCGGCTCCTGGGGCTCCACGCTCGCGCTCGCCTATGCGCAGACGCATCCGCACCGCGTCACGGAACTCGTGCTGCGCGGCATCTTCATGCTGCGTCGCTGGGAGCTGGAATGGTTCTACCAGGAGGGCGCGTCCCGGCTGTTCCCGGAAGCGTGGCAGCAGTACGTCGCGGCGATCCCGCAGGCCGAGCGCCACGACTTCATCAGCGCCTATCACCGCCGTCTCACCAGCGACGACCCGGCCACGCGCCTGGCCGCCGCGCGCGCATGGAGTGTCTGGGAAGGCGCGACGAGCTTCCTGCACTACGACCCCGACTTCACCGCCGCGCACGACGAGCCCGAATTCGCGCTCGCCTTCGCGCGCATCGAGAACCACTACTTCGTGCACGCCGGCTTCTTCGAGGTCGACGACCAGCTGCTGCGCGATGCGCCGCGTATCGCGCACATCCCCACCTTCATCGTGCACGGCCGCTACGACGTGGTGTGTCCGGTCCAGAACGCGTGGGACCTCAAGCAGGCGCTGCCGCAGGCCGAGCTGGTGATCACCCCGGCTTCGGGCCATTCGGCCTTCGAGCTGCAGAACATCGACGCGCTGGTGCAGGCGACGGACCGCTTCGCCGGCTGAGGCTCAGCGACGGCGGCGCAGGACGAGCAGTGCGAGCGCCGCTGCCAGCGTCCACAGCACGAGGTCGACCGCGAGCCCTTCGAAGCGCCAGTGGTCGAGCCCGAACAGCGCGCCCGACAGCGAAACGCTGTTGACCGGCGACACCGACGGGTCGTCGACGAGCCACGGCAGTGGCCAGCCGGCCGCCGCGACGCTGCAGCCGTTCGCACAGCCCTCGACGTCCGCATAGCGCGCGATCGCCTGCTGCTTCACGAACGACGTGGCGAGCGTGAGCGCGACGCCCAGCAGCGGCGCGGCGAGCCAGTGCCGCCGACCGGGCGACCGGCCGGAACGCACGCCGCGTGGACGACGTCGCGGCGCCATCAGTAGGCCGGGGCCCGGTGCCAGGCCCAGGCGGTCTCGATGATCGGCTCGATGCGGTCGAACTTCGGCGTCCAGCCGAGCTTCTCGCGCGCCTGGCCGCTGGACGCCACCAGCACCGGGGGGTCGCCGGCGCGACGCGGCGCCATCTCGTAGGGAATGTCGCGGCCCGACACGGCACGCGCCGCCTCGATCACCTCGAGCACGGAGAAACCGTTGCCGTTGCCGAGGTTGAAGCGATGCGCGCCGGGCTCGCGATCCATCCAGTCGAGCGCGCGCAGATGCGCGTCGGCGAGGTCGAGCACGTGCACGAAGTCGCGCACGCAGGTGCCGTCGCGCGTGGGGTAGTCGTTGCCGAACACCTTCAGCCCTGCGCCACCACCCGCCGCGGCCTTGAGCGCGTTCGGGATGAGGTGCGTCTCGGGTTCGTGCGCCTCGCCGATGCCTTCGTCGGCCGCCGCGCCCGCGGCATTGAAGTAACGCAGCGCCACCGAGCGCAGGCCGTACGCGTTCGCGGCGTCGGCGAGCACGCGTTCGACCATCAGCTTCGTCGCGCCGTACGGATTGATCGGCTCCTTCGGATGCTCCTCGTCGATCAGGTCGCTGACGGGATTGCCGAACACCGCGGCGGTCGAGGAGAAGACCAGCCGGTCGACGCCGTGGCGCTTCATGGCCTCCAGCAGGTTGATCGTGCCGGTGACGTTGTTCTGGTAGTAGCCGTACGGGTCGGTCACCGACTCGCCGACGAGCGAGCGCGCGCAGAAATGCATGACGGCGTCGACCTTGCGCTCGAAGGCGGCGTCCAGCGTGTCCGGGCGCAGGAGGTCGGCTTCGACCAGGGGGCCCCAGCGGACCGCCGCGCGATGGCCGGTCAGCATGTTGTCGACGACGGTGACGTCGTGGCCCGCGCGGGCGAGCGCAAGGCAGGCGTGCGAGCCGACGTAGCCGGCGCCGCCGCAGACGAGGATGTGCATGTTCGCTTCCTTGTGGAATCGCGCGATTTAAGCGGCCGTTCCGTCAGCGGGCCGCGAAGGCGGCGGGGCGATGGGCGAGCCGTCGGGCTCGCGCTCGAGCATCCAGAGCCCGCCCCAGAGTTTCAGGTCGACCTCGTAGCCCTGCGCATGCATGCGCATGAGCCATGCCGGCGCCTCGGTGCGCGGAACGCGGTGCACGATGATCTGCTCGTCGTGGACGCCACCGCCTTCGCCGACCTTAGTGAGCCCGGTGGCGCGGACGAAGGCGATGCGTTCGCTGCTCATGCCGGACGACGTCGGGCCGGTCAGCAGCACGCGCACCTCGGCAGCCGCGTAGCCGGTCTCCTCGATGAGTTCGCGACGCGCGGCCTCGGCGAGCGTGTCGTCGTCGCGTTCGTCGCCGACCAGGCCGGCCGGCATCTCGATCGTCTTCTTGCCGAGCGGCACGCGGAACTGCTCGACGAACAGCACTTCGTCGTCGGGGGTCATCGCGATGATTATCACGGCCATCCCGTGGCCATGCACCCGTTCGGCGAACTCCCACCGGCCGCGTTGCACGAGCCGCAGCCAGCGGCCTTCGTGGAGGGTGTGCAGCGGGGCGTCGCGGTCGTCGGTCATGGCGGCGGGCGAGGGAGTCTGCCCGCGATGCTAGACCGTCGCGGATGCCACGGGAATGAAGTCGAGGCCGCAGGCGGCGTGCAGCCGGCGCCGCGTGAGCGGCCCGAAACGCAGCCGGTCGCACAGCGCGAGCAGGCCCTCGGCCTGCGGCGCACCGCGGCGGAAGTGGGCGTCCGCGCCCTCGCAGGGGGCGTCGAGCGCGATGGTCGCCAGCGCGCGGCAGAGCAGGGCCTGCTCGCGGTGCTGCCGCAGCTGCTGCGCGCAGCGGGCCGCGCCGCGGATCGCGGACAGGTAGGGCACCTCGTCGACGCGCCGCAGCACCTCGTCGAGCGTGTCGAAGTGCGCGAGCAGTGCGGCGGCGGTCTTGGCGCCGATGCCGGGCACGCCCGGGATGTTGTCGATCGCGTCGCCGGTCAGGGCGAGGTAGTCGGCGATCTGGTCGGCGCGCACGCCGTGGCGCGCCGGCACACCCGCCGCGCCCCAGCGCCGGCCGCGCGCGAAGTCCCACTGCTCGTCGTGGTCGCCGAGCAGCTGCGAGAGGTCCTTGTCGGCCGACACCAGCACGCCGCGGAAGCCGTGCATGCGGGCCGCATGCAGCGCGCTGCCGATCAGGTCGTCGGCCTCGTAGTCGGTATGCGCGAGCACGGTCATGCCCATCGCCACGCACAGCTGCTGGCAGGCGGCGAACTGCCGCTTCAGCTCATCGGGCGCCGGGTCGCGGTTCGCCTTGTACGCCGGGTAGAGCCGGTTGCGGAAACAGGTGTCGAGCGCCTCGTCGAACGCCACGACGATGTGCTCGGGCTTCTCGCGCTCCACCAGCTCGAGCAGGAAGCGCGCGAAGCCGTGCACGGCGTTGGTCGGCCAGCCTTCGGCGTCGGTGAACTCGTTGGGCATCGAATGCCAGGCGCGGAACACGTAGACACTCGCGTCGACGAGGTAGACGGTGCGCAGCGGCGCCGTCGGGGCAGCGGTCATCGGGGGATCCAGTCGGTCAGCAGCAGCGAGGGATCGGGCCGGTCGCGCTCGGGCACGGACTGGCGCATCGATCCGATGTGGATGAAGCCGGCGACGACTTCGCTGTCGCCCACGCCGAGCGCGCGGCGGATCTCCGGATCGTAGGCCGCCCAACCGGTGAGCCAGCAGGCGCCGTAACCGAAGGCCTGCGCGGCCTGGAGCAGGGCGAAGCATACGCAGCCTGCGCTGAGCAGACGCTCACTGGCGGGGATCTTGGCGTCCTCGCCCTGGTCCGCCACGACCGTGATGATCAGGGGGGCGTGAAGGAAGCGCTGCCGATCTTTCTCCACGTGGGCGTCGCTCGCGTCGGGATCGCGCTGCCGTGTGCGCGCCGCCAACCGGTCGCCGAGCGCGGTGCGCGCGTCGCCGGCGATGCGCACGAACCGGAACGGCACCCGCTTTCCGTGATCGGGAACACGCACCGCCGACTGCAGCATGCGCAGAACCTGCGCCTCGTCGGGACCGGGTTCACACAACTGCATCGGCGGTACCGAACGTCGCCGATCGAGTACGTTCAACGCGCTTTCGGGTCCGTTCATCGGCAGGGTTTCGGTCGCTTGGGACATGGCTCACAGATCGATGAATCGAGTCAGGAAGTGACGCGGCTTGCCACTATGCTGCATTTCAAGTCGACCCTGCGACAGCAGCGACCCCGCCGGAGTTGCCCATGTTCAGTCCCTTCAACGAGCCCGGAATCGAATCGCGCCTGGATCCCTCGCGCGTGCTGGAGGCATTGAAGCGGCTCTCGGTCGAGCGGCTCGGCACCTTCCCGACCGTGCTGTACATCGGCGCGGAGCGGGAGCTGTCCGAGACCGGCCCCGACGCGTACCACGAGCTTGCCGGCCTCAACGTGCTGCGCGCGCGCAGCGCCTCCGACACGATGAACTTCCGCCAGCAGGTCGCGCAGGCGTTCGAGGAGTTCCGCAATCCCTTCATCCGTTCGGGCCTCACCCTCGGCCTGATAGAGGAGGAGGCGATCGACCTGCACCTGCAGGCCCAGGCGCTGACCGAGATCCTGGACAAGCGCTACCAGTCGCAGCTGCAGTCGCTGCGCACGCAGCTCGACGAACTCGCGCTCGCGATGCGCGTTCCCGCGGGCCCGAACCCCGTCTCCCCGAGCAAGCTCTGCGGCACGTTCATCACGGCGATCGGCAACGCCGGCGTCTCCGAAGCGCTGGGCCGCCTGCTGTTCCGCCAGTTCCAGCAGCAGCTGGTGCCGGTGCTCGACAACCTCTATCCGAACCTCGGCGCGGTGCTGACGCGCGCGGGCTACGCCACCAGCGCCTGGTCGCCGGCCTCGATCGCGCGTTTCGAGCGCGACGAGTTCGACGCGACGCCCGCTCCGGCGGTGACGCCGGCTCCGGCTCCGACCGAGTCGCCGGCGCCGGCGGCGCCGTACATGCCGCATGCAGCGCCTGCCGGCTTCGGCATGCCGCAGGCGCCGATGGCGCGCCCGCTCGGCGACGGCCTGGGCGGCCACCGCCATTCCACCGAACTCGAGCCGCTGCGCGAGCAGCTCCGCATCTGGCGCATGGAGCGCCAGCACGGGGGCGTGCGCACGCTGGCGCAGGCGCCGGTCGGCCTCCAGTACGGCGTGCCCGGCATGGGTCCGTCGACGGGTGGCATGGGCGGCATCGGCGGCGGCTACGGTGCCGCGCCGGTGCTGCGCGAGTTCCAGCCGCGCGAGCTGACCAGCATCGCCTCGGTGCTCCAGGCCGAGCCGCCGGACATCTTCGCGCGCGCGCTCGGAACCACCGGCAAGCTGTCGGACGCGATCCGCGGCTACCTCGCCGAAGGCGCGCGTCGCCTGGGCCTGCATCCGGAGTACACCGCGTTGTCGGCGGACGACGAGGATGCGGTCGACATGGTCGCCCTGCTGTTCGAATCGCTGTTCCGCACCCATGCACTGCAGGACCGCGCCCGCCGCGTCTACGCGCGCCTGGTGCTGCCGTACCTCAAGGTCGCGATCAACGACGATTCCATGTTCGTCGAACGCCATCATCCGGCGCGTCGACTGCTCGATGCGCTCACCGAGGCGTGCGAGGACAACACCGGTGCCACGCCGCAGGACCGAGACCTGCTCGAACGCGCGTCCGCCGTCTCGCAGCGCATCGTCGCCGAGTTCAACGAGGACCTCTCGGTCTTCGAGATGGCCTACACGGAACTCGAGGAGCTGCTCATGCAGCAGCGTCGCCGCGTCGAGCTGCAGGAGCAGCGCGCGGCGAAGGCGAGCTACGGCCGCGAGCGCCTCTCGCAGGCCCGCACGCAGGCCGATGCCGTGCTCCAGACGCGGCTCGCGCAGGGTCCGCTGACGCAGGCCGTCGGCGAGTTCCTCGTGACACCCTGGCGCCATCATCTCGTGCAGACGCTGCTCCGCGATGGCGGCGGCAGCCCGCGCTTCAGCGATGCGATCGCGATGGGCGACGCGCTCGCCGAGGCCGACGCGCTCGCCGCGCGTGCGCAGGGCGATGCGCTGGTCCATCAGCTCCTCGCCCTCGAAGCGCCGCTGACCGAATGCCTCGCGTCCTCGGGCCTCGACGCCACCGCGGCGAGCCACGGTCTCGCCGGCATCGTCCGCGGCCTGGCCGATCCCGATGCGGTGCGCCGCATTCGCGCGATGCCGGCCCCGGTGCGCGACGAGCCGGAGCAGGAGAGCCGCCTCTGGCTCGCCGGCGGCACCGACACGCTGCGGGCCGATCCGAAGTGGGTCGCGCGCATCCGCGAACTGGATGTCGGCGCCTGGGTGCGCCTCAGCGATGCGCAGGGCGAGCCCATCTCGGCAAAGGTCGCCTGGGTCAGCCCGCTGACCTCGCGCCTGCTGCTGGTCAACCGTCGCGGAATGCGCGTTCTCGCCGCGAGCGCCGAGGAACTCGCACTGATGGCGGCGGACGGCCGGCTGGAGATCGCGTCGGGGCAGTCGCCCTTCGAAGCGGCGATGGAGCAGTTGCAACGGCAACTGCGCGGTTACGCGGCCTGACCGCCACGCGATGTAGGGGCCCCGCTTCGGCGGGGCCTTTTCGTTTGCGCACGCCGTCGGTCGCCGTCGTCCGCTAGGATGCGTCGACGCCCTGGGAGCATCCGCATGACGGAAACGACGGCAGTGACGGTTGGCATCCTGCGCGAGCGCGCGGCGCACGAGCGACGCGTCGCCGCGACGCCCGAAACGGTGCGAAAGCTGATCGCGCGCGGTGCGCGCGTGGCCATCGAGCCCGGCGCCGGGGCCGCGGCGGGTTTCGTCGACGACGCCTACGTACAGGTGGGCGCGGAACTCGCGGCCGCCAATTCCATCGTCGGTGCCGCGGACCTGCTGCTGTCGGTCCAGGCGCCCGCGGACGCGATCCTCGCGGCGCTGAAACCCGGCGCGACGCTGGTCGGCCTGTTGGCCCCGCAGGCGTCGGATTCCCGCGCGGCGCTGATCCGCGAGCGCGGCCTCGTCGCATTCCCGCTCGAGCGCCTGCCGCGCACCACGCGCGCGCAGTCGATGGACGTCCTGAGTTCGCAGGCGGGCATGGCCGGCTACAAGGCCGTGCTGATCGCCGCCACGCTCGCACCGCGCTTCTTCCCGATGCTCACGACGGCGGCAGGCACCATCCGCCCGGCCAAGGTGCTGGTGATCGGCGCGGGCGTCGCCGGCCTGCAGGCGATCGCCACCGCACGCCGCCTCGGCGCGCAGGTTGAAGGGTTCGACGTGCGGCCCGAGACGCGCGAGCAGATCGAATCGCTCGGCGGCAAGTTCCTGGATCTCGGCGTGAGCGCCGTGGGCGAAGGCGGCTATGCGCGCGCCCTGACCGACGATGAGCGCGCCGAGCAGCAGAAGCGCCTCGGTGCGCACCTGGGCTCGGTCGACGTCGTCGTCTGCACGGCCGCGGTGCCCGGTCGGCCCGCGCCCAAGATCGTCAGTGCGGCGATGGTCGCGGGCATGAAGCCCGGCAGCGTGATCGTCGACCTGCCAGCCGAAAGCGGCGGCAACTGCGAGGCGACGGTGCCGGGCGAGACCATCGACGCCGGTGGCGTCACCGTTGCCGGACCGCTCGGCCTCGCCAGCATGGGGGCGGTGCATGCGAGCGAGATGTACGCACGCAACGTGCTGAACTTCGTGAGCCTGTTCGTCGACGGCGGCCGGCTCGCGTTCGACTGGAGCGACGAACTGCTCCACCGCACGGCGTGGCCCGAGCGCGAGGCCCCGGCCGCGAGCGCGGCGGCCTGATCGACCCGCGTCGCGTCGATGGCGGTCGCCGACGTCCGTCGGCCGCTGCATCGACAGTGCTCGCCCGCGCTCGACGGGAACGAAACGCATCCGGCGCGTAAGCCCGGGCCCGCCTGCGCGGCGGCCCCGGTCGCGCGAACGCGATCAGCGCTGGCCGGCGGGCCTCGCCTGCGACGTCCGCTGCGCGCAGGAGAAAGGCACGGCGTGCATCGCGCGTGGGCGCGGCTTCGGCAAGCAGCAGCAGGT
>NZ_BAAGAB020000021.1:0-39472 GCF_047159895.1 Lysobacter xanthus | reverse complement strand
AGAGCACCGAGGATTTCCCGATGTCGTCCACCGCCGTGCAGGTCGCCGTCTTCATCGCGCTCACCGCGCTCGTCGCACTCGCCACGTGGTGGCGCTGCCGCCGCGAGCGGCACGAGTCCGACGGCGGCCGCGACTACTTCCTCGCCGGCGGCTCGCTGAGCTGGCCGTTCATCGCGGGCTCGCTGCTGCTCACCAACCTCTCGGCCGAGCAGATCGTCGGCATGAACGGCGCGCAGACGATGCTGGTGGCGTGGTGGGAGCTGGGCGCCGCCGCCGGGCTCATCGTGCTCGCCCACGTGCTGGTGCCGATGTACTACCGCTACAAGTGCACCACCACCACCGAGCTGCTGGAACGCCGCCTCGGCGACCCCGGCCTGCGGCGCACGGTGTCGATCCTCTTCCTGCTCGGCTACACCTTCATCCTGTTGCCGATGGTGCTGTACACCGGTGCGAAGTTCATGAAGTCGATGTTCCAGCCGGACCTCTCGATCCTCTCACTGTCCGTGCTGTTCGCGATCGGCGGCCTCGCCTATGCCGCCATCGGCGGCCTGCGTGCGATCGCCATCTCCGACACGTACATGGGCGCGCTGCTGCTGGTGATGGGCCTTGCGGTCACGGTCTTCGCGATGAATGCGGTGCACTGGAACCTGTCCGGCATGCCGGTCGAACGGATGACGCTGATCGGCGGCCCGGATTCGGACATCCCGTGGACGACGCTGCTCACCGGCATGCTGTTCATCCATCTCTTCTACTGGGGCACGAACATGGTGATCGCGCAGCGCGCGCTCGCCGCCCCGACGGTGCGCGAGGCGCAGAAGGGCATCTACGCCGCCGCCGCGTTCAAGCTGCTCACGCCGCTGCTGGTCGTCGTGCCGGGGCTGATCGCCTACAAGCTGTTCGGCGACATCGACGACGACGCCTACGGCCGGCTCGTCGACCTCGTGCTGCCGTCCTGGATGGCGGGTGCGTTCGCCGCGGCGATCACCGGGGCGGTGCTGTCGAGCTACAGCGCGGCGCTCAATTCGGCCGCGGCGCTGTACACGGTCGACGTGCACTTGGCGAAGATCAATCCACGCGCCGACGCCAAGCGCCTCGGCCGGTGGGCGACCATCGCCTTCACCGTCGTCTCGCTGGCGATCGTGCCGCTGTACACGCAATCCAAGAGCATCATCGGCACGCTGCAGCAGCTCAACGGCCTGTACTCGATGCCGGTGCTCGCCGCGTTCATCGTGGCGATCTTCTTCGACGGCGTGAACGCACGCGCGGTGCGCTGGTCGCTGGTCTTCGGCAGTGCGCTGTATGCGCTGTTCACCTTCGCCTGGCCGGTGCTGCAGGCACGCGGCGTGCTGCCGCCGGCACCGCACTACATCCACCTGATGTTCGTGACGCTGGTGGCGACGGTGGGCTTCGCGCTGGTGGGCAGCCGCGTCATGGGCGGCTCGTCGCGGCGGCCGCAGGCGCTGCCGGATCCCGCCTGAGCACCCGCGCACCTCGCACCCGGGTCCTGCGGCGTATCCTCGCCGCAGGAGGCCCCGATGATCCTCGACTACATGCTCGACCGCGGACCCGTGCTGCTGCTGGTCCTCAGCGCCGCCGCGGTGGTCGCAGCGGCGCTCGCACTGGGCTGGCTGCGCCTGCGCCGCGGGCCGCGCCGGCCGCGTTGATCGCCGGCGTCAGGCGCGGCGCAGTGCCGCGGCCTCGCGCGCGAGCCGCCCGATGCCGTCCCAGTCGCGCGACGCGAGCGCGTCGGCCGGCACCATCCACGAACCGCCCACGGTCGCGACGTTCCCGAGCTTGAAGTAGGCAGGCGCCTTCGCCGCGTCGATGCCGCCCGTGGGGCAGAAGCGCACGTCCACGAACGGGCCGGAAAACGCCTTCAGGGCGACCACGCCACCCGCGGCTTCCGCCGGGAAGAACTTGAAGCGCCGGTAGCCGTGCTCCATGCCGAGCATCAGCTCGCTGGCCGTGGCCACGGCCGGGATGAAGGCGAGCGCGGTGACTTCCGCGGCCTCGTACAGCTTGTCGGTGGTGCCCGGCGCGATGCCGAACACCGCACCCGTCGCTTCCACCGCACGGAAATCCTCGGGTCGCAGCATCGTGCCTGCGCCGACGACCGCCTGCGGCACCTCGCGCACGATCGCCGTCATCGCATCGAGCGCGCACGGCGTGCGCAGCGTGACCTCGAGCACCGGCAGGCCGGCCTCGACCAGCGCGCGGGCCAGCGGCACGGCATCGTCGACGTGGTCGATCGCCAGCACCGGCAGCACCGGCGCTTGCGCCAGGATCGAATCGACGCGCGCGGCGCGCGTTTCGGGGGTCCAGATCATCGCGGGGTCTCCGGAAGGGCGCGCAGCGCGACCGCCGCGCCGAGCAGGCCGGGCTGCGGATGGGTGATCACGTGGATGGCGACGTTCTCGAGATAGGCCGCGAAGCGCCCCTTGGCGAGGAAGCGCTCGCGGAAGGCGCTGGCGCGCAGGAACGGCACGAAGCGCGGCACGATGCCGCCCGCGATCAGCACGCTGCGCGCCCCGTGCACCAGCGCCGCGTCGCCGCAGACCGCGCCGAGGATCGCGCAGAAACGTGCGAGCGCACGCCGCGCGGCGACGTCGTGGCCTTCCAGCGCCAGCCGCACGACCTCGGCGGGATCGCGCAGCACGGGCGTCTGTCCGGCCGGGCGGTTCGGGTCCCGCATCACCGCGTCGATCTGCGCGAGCCCCGTGCCGCACAGCACGCGTTCGTTCGACGTGCGGCCGTGCAGCGAGTCGAGCCAGCGCGCGATCAGCCGGTCCTCGTCGGTGACGGGCGCGAATGTCGCATGCCCGCCTTCGGTTTCGACCACCTGCCAGCCCCGCGCGTCGTCGCCGACGAGCAGGGCGACGCCGAGCCCGGTACCGGGCCCGATCACCGTGACCGGCGACGTCGGCGGCAGCGCGGCCGGACCGTGAAGATGCACCGCGTCCTCGGACCGCAGCGCGGGCACCGCCCAGGCCACCGCGCCGAAGTCGTTGAGCATCAGCAGCCGCTCGAGCCGCAGCGCCTGTTCGAGTTCCGCGCGGCTGAACGACCAGGCGCGGTTGGTCAGCCGGATCTCGTCGGTGTTCACCGGCGAGGCCACGGCGATCGCCGCGCGCGCGGGCGTGGCGCCGACGGTCGCGAGGTAGTGCTCGCAGGCGTGCTGCAGGCTCGCGAAGTCCGCGCACCGCAGCGGCTGCACGTCGCGCAGCGTCGGCGACGGCGCGTCGAGGTCCGTCAGCGCGAAGCGCGCGTTGGTGCCGCCGACGTCCGCGACGAGGCCGAGCCTCATGCCGACAGTTCCCGGTCGCTGGCGTCGAGCAGCGCGCAGGCGCCTTCCTCGGCGCTGCCCACTTCGCGACGCATGATCGCGAACAGCTCGCGACCGATGCCGGTGCGGTTGGCCGACAGATCGGTGCGATGCGGCTCGCGCGCGGCGAACTCGGCGGCATCGACGAGCACGTCGACGGTGCCGGCGTCCGAATCGATGCGCACGACATCGCCGGACCGCAGGCGCGCGATCGGCCCGCCGTCGGCGGCCTCGGGCGTCAGGTGGATGGCCGCGAGCACCTTGCCCGACGCACCCGACATGCGGCCGTCGGTGAGCAGCGCGACCTTCTGCCCGCGATCCTGCAGCACCGACAGGGTCGGCGTGAGCTTGTGCAGCTCCGGCATGCCGTTCGCCTTCGGGCCCTGCCCGCGCACCACGGCGATGAAGTCGCCCTCCAGCAGGCCCGCGCGGAACGCCTCGAGCAGCATTTCCTGCGCCTCGAACACCTGGACGGGGGCCTCGATGACGCGGTGCTGCGGCGCGACGGCCGACACCTTGACCACGGCGCGGCCGAGGTTGCCCTGCAGGCGACGCAGGCCGCCCTCGGCGTCGAACGGCTCCACGAGCGGACGCACCACGGACGGATCGCGCGACTGCGCGGGCGCATCGGCCCACTTCAGCGTGACGCCATCGAGGTACGGCTGCTTGGCCTGGTCGCGCAGCGGGCCGCCGTGCACGGTGCGCACGTCGTCGTGCAGCAGGCCACCGTCGAGCAGCTCGCGGATCACGAACGCCACGCCGCCGGCCGCCTCGAACGCGTTCACGTCGGCCTCGCCGTTCGGGTAGACGCGCGCCAGCAGTGGCGTGACGCGCGAGAGCTCGTCGAGGTCGTCCCAGTCGATGAGGATGCCGGCCGCCCTGGCGATCGCGACGAGATGGATCGCATGGTTGGTCGAGCCGCCGGTCGCGGCGAGGCCGACCATCGCGTTGACGATCGAGCGTTCGTCGACGACGTCGCACATCGGCGTGTAGGCGTCGCCCAGCGCGGTGATGCGCAGCACGCGCTCGGTGGCCGCGACGGTGAGCGCATCGCGCAGCGACGTGCCCGGATTGACGAAGGCGGTACCAGGCATGTGCAGGCCCATCACCTCCATCAGCATCTGGTTGGAGTTCGCCGTGCCGTAGAACGTGCAGGTGCCGGGCGAGTGGTACGACGCGGCCTCGGCTTCGAGCAGTTCCTCGTGGCCGACCTTGCCCTCCGCGTGCAGCTGCCGGATGCGCGCCTTTTCCTTGTTGGGGATGCCGGACGGCATCGGGCCCGCCGGCACCAGGATGCACGGCAGGTGGCCGAAGCTCAGCGCGCCGATCAGCAGGCCCGGCACGATCTTGTCGCAGATGCCCAGCAGCAGCATGCCGTCGAACATGTCGTGGCTCAGCGCGACGGCCGTGCCCATGGCGATCGCGTCGCGCGAGAACAGCGAGAGCTCCATGCCGAAGCGGCCCTGCGTCACGCCGTCGCACATGGCCGGCACGCCGCCGGCCACCTGCGCGCTCGCACCGTTCGCCCGCGCGATCGCGCGGATCAGCACCGGGAAGTTCTCGAACGGCTGGTGCGCCGACAGCATGTCGTTGTAGCTGTTGACGATCGCGATGTTGGCGCCCGCGGTGCCGCGCAGGTGCGGCTTGTCCGGCCCGGCGGCGGCGAAGCCGTGCGCGAGGTTGCCGCAGCCGAGCGCGCCGCGTGCCGGGCCCTCGTGGCGCATAGAGGCCATGCGCGCGAGATAGGCCGCGCGGCGCGATGCGCTCTTCTCGCGGATGCGCGCGGTGACGCGCTCGACGACGGGATGCAGGGACATCAGGGACTCCAGTGGACGTGCACCGCGGCCGCCGACTGCAGCACCGCGGCGACCGGGCGCACCGTCGCGTCCGGGTCGGCCAGCGCCTGCGCGAGCACGCTGCGCTTGTCCTCCCCGGTGACGACGAGGTGCGAGACGCGCGCGCGGCGCAGGCGGGCGGCGGTGAGCGAGATGCGCGGATACGGCGCTTCGGGCGGCAGCGGATCGGGGTCGATCCGCAGCGCTTCGAGCGTCGAATCGGGATCGAGCCCATCGGCCAGTTGGCGGGCGTTGGGAAACAGCGAGGCGGTATGCGCGTCGGCGCCCATGCCGAGCACCACCGCGTCGAAGGCGTGCGGATGGTCGGCGAGCACCGCACGCGCGTAGCGCTCCGAGCGCTCGGGATCGCCGTTCGCCGTCGTCAGCGCTTCGACGCGCACCGCCGTGCCCGCGAAGATCGACCGCAGCGCGCGGACGTTCGATGCCGGATGGTCGTGCGGGACGCAGCGGTCGTCGGTCGGCAGCAGCACGATGCGCCGCGCGTCGGCGCGGTCGCGCCAGCGCATCGCAAGCGCCCGGTACGCCGGCAGCGGCGTGCGCCCACCGGCCAGGGCGAGCACCGCGCTCCCACGCTCGGCAAGCGCCGCATCCACCGTCATTGCGAGGGCGTCGGCCAGCGCGACCGCGAGCGCATCGGCATCGGCATAGGCGTGGTCGACCGTCGCCATGCTCATTCGCGCCAGCTGTGGCCGCTACGGTCGATCAGGCTGACCGCGGCGCTCGGGCCCCACGTGCCGGCCGGATAGCTGCGGGGCGCCAGGGCCGCGGCGCGCCAGCCGTCGTGGATGGCATCGACCCACTGCCATGCGGCCTCGGTCTCGTCGCGACGCACGAACAGCGTGCCGTTGCCTTCGATCGCATCGAGGTAGAGCCGCTCATAGGCGAGCCGACGGCGCACGCTCGCGAACTCCTCGTGCATGTCGAGGTCGAGCTCGACCGGGGAGAGCTGCACGCCGCCGCGGTCGAGGCCGGGCGTCTTGCTCATCAGCTGCAGTTCGATGCGCTCGTCCGGCTGCAGGCGGATCGCCAGCGCATTCGGTTGCGGCGCGGCGCCGAAGATCGAATGGGGCACCTGCCGCAGCTGCAGGTAGATCTCGGTGGAGCGGCGCGGCATGCGCTTGCCGGTGCGCAGGTAGAAGGGCACGCCCGCCCAGCGCCAGTTGTCGACCTGCGCGCGGATCGCGACGAAGGTCTCCGTGCGGCTCGCACGGCCAAGCTCGTCGAGGTAGCCCGGGACGGCGCGTCCGTCGATCGCACCGGCGGCGTACTGGCCGGAGACGGTTTCCGTCGCCACTTCGCTGCGCCCGATCGGCCGCAGCGACCGCAGCACCTTGATCTTCTCGTTGCGCACGGCGGTCGGGTCGAAGTGCGACGGCGGCTCCATCGCGACCAGGCACAGCAGCTGCAGCAGGTGGTTCTGCAGCATGTCGCGCATCGCGCCATAGTCGTCGTAGTACTCGCCGCGGCCTTCGACACCGACCGTTTCCGCGACGGTGATCTGCACCTGCTGGATGTGGCGCGCGTTCCACAGCGGTTCGAACATCGCATTGCCGAAGCGCAGCGCCAGCAGGTTCTGCACGCCCTCCTTGCCCAGGTAATGGTCGACGCGGAAGATGCGCGACTCGTCGAACACCGCGGCCACGCCGTCGTTGATCGCGTTGGCGCTCGCGAGGTCGTGGCCGATCGGCTTCTCGAGCATCGCGCGCGTGCCCGGGCCGGCGAGTTCCATCGCGCCGAGCGTGCGGCAGATGTCGCCGTAGAAGCGTGGCGCGGTGGACAGGTGGTAGACGACGTCGCCACCGTCGCGCAGCGCAGCCACGCGCTCGCCCAGCGCGGCGAACGAGGGCTCGTCGCCGAGCGTCGCGGGAACGTAATGCACGCGCTCGAGCAGGCCGCGGATGCCGGCCTCGTCGCGGTCGGCGGCAGGCACGAAGCGCTCGATGGACTCGGCGACGCTCTGCCGGAAGCCCGTGTCGTCGAAGTCGCTGCGCGCGGTGCCGAGGATGCGCAGGCCCGGCGGCAGCAGGCGGTCGCGGTGCAGGCCGTACAGCGAGGGCAGCAGCATGCGCTGCGCGAGGTCGCCGGAGGCGCCGAAGATGGTCAGGAGCGAAGCGGGCGTGGGGCTCATGGCGCGTCGTGTCGGCTGGACCCCGAAGCGTACGGCGCGAACCATGAAGGCAGCGCTGTATACGTTTACAGCCGCTCGGCGATCAGACCGGCGGCAACGCGGCCCGCGGCGGCAGCGACCAGTCGATCGGACGCCCACCCCGCCGCACCAGGTACTCGTTGGCGGTGGAGAAGTGCCCGCAGCCGATGAAGCCGCGGTGCGCCGACAGCGGCGACGGATGCGGCGCCTTCAGCACGCGGTGGCGCGCGGTGTCGATGCGCTTGCCCTTCGCCTGCGCATAGCTGCCCCAGAGCAGGAAGACGAGCCCATCGCGCTCGCGATTGAGCACGTCGACGACGTGGTCGGTGAAGCCTTCCCAACCCTTGCCCTGGTGCGCACCGGCGCGACCGGCCTCGACCGTCAGCACCGCGTTGAGCAGCAGCACGCCCTGGGCCGCCCACGGGAGCAGGCAGCCGTGGTCCGGGCGCGGGATCCCCAGATCGCGCTGCAGCTCCGCGAAGATGTTCGCGAGCGACGGCGGCACCGCCACGCCGGGCTTCACGGAGAACGACAGGCCGTGCGCCTGCCCCGGTCCGTGGTACGGGTCCTGGCCGAGGATGACGACGCGCGTGGCATCGAACGGCGTCGCGTCGAACGCGGCGAAGATTTCCGGCCCCGGCGGAAACACCTGCGCCCCCGCCCGCTTGCGCTCGCGAAGGAAGTCCGCGAGCTGCCGCATGTCGTCGCGCAGCAGGTAGTCGCCGACGCGCGCCTTCCAGCCCGGCTCGAGTTTGATGGTGTCGGTCGCGGCCATCGAGGCATGGTCGGCGCTGGCGCGTATGCGCGCAATGCAGGGAATGCGGAGCGGCCTAAGCCGACGGCCACAGGCCAAGCGATCCCCCGACGTCCCGCTTGCCCTGAAATATCCGGCCCGGAGGGCGGCGCACATGGATGTGCGCCGCGGTCCGCCGAGGCAGGAGGCCGAGTCGGGCCGCCGCGGTGGAGGCTCGCGTCGCGAGCGTTGCTCCACCTCGGGGAAGGCGCTTTCTCTTGGTTACTTTTCTTTGCGCCCGCAAAGAAAAGTGACTCGGGCGCGTCAGCGCACGAAACGCCGTTGCTTGTCTCGCAGTGATTCCACCTGTGATCGACCGCAGGCATAACGGAACGCGGGCAGGCAGCACTCCTGCACCGAAGCGCACACGTCAGATCGGGCCTCCCTGATGCACGCAACGCCAAGGAGGCGACGCGAGCGGACATCGAGTACCGGCGTCAGCCGGGGAAAACACCCGCGCCCCTCAGGCCGCCGCCGGACGCTCCAGGCCCGCCACGCGCAGCTGGAACAGCGTCTTCGTCACCAGCAGGCGTTCCTCGATCGGCTTGAGCACGAGGTCGTTGGCGCCGGCGCGCAGCAGCTCGCTCTGGTTCTGCGGATTGGCATCGCCGGTCATGACGAGGATCGGCAGCCGGCGCTTGCCGTAGCCGAACTGCACGCGCAGCCGGCCGAGCAGGTCGTGGCCGCTGAGCTCGCCCTTCAGGTAGACGTCGGTGAGCACGAGGTCTGCGCCCACGTCGTCCTGGCCGCGATGCGCCTCGAAATGCGCGAGCGCTTCCTCGACCCCGATGAAGTGCATCACCTTCAGGCCGTGGCGCTCGAGCATGCGCTTGGTCGCCACCGCGACGACCTTGCTGTCCTCGACGTAGAGCACGCGGGCGCCGGGGATCGGCTCGGGATGCACGTAGCCGCGGATGAAGGCGGCGAGCGCGGCATGGCCGAGCCCCTTGTCGAAGTAGTCGGTGACGTCCTCGGTGAACGTGCGCGATTCGAGGTGCGACTGCGCATCGCCGGAGACGACGATGATCGGCACGTACTTCTGCCCCGCCGCGGTGCGCACGGTATGCGCGAGCGCGAGGCCGTCGCCGTCGGGCAGTGCGATCGCGGTGGTGACGAGGTCGACCGGGCCGGCCGCGAGCGCCTCGCGCGCCTGCGCGACGCTGTCGCAGGCCACGACCTCGACGCCCGGTACCTCGCGCACGAGCACGTCGGCGATGAGCTTGCGCACCAGCTTCGAACCGTCGACCACCATGATGCGCGCCGCGGTATCGGGCAGGTGGCGAAGGTCGTGCTGCTCCATGCTCACATCAATCGCCGGTCGAGCGGGTCTGCCGGAGATAGTGACCGGTCACCAGCCCCGCGCCAAGCCAGCCGATGAGCCCGGCACCCAGAACTGCGACGCCGGCCCGGATCGGGTCGAAGCCCTGCAGGCGGAAGCCGCTGCCGTAGGCCTGGGCGAGGTGGGCGATCGGCTCGCGCAGGGCGAGGTCGGCGCCGGTCAGCAGGGCCAGCGCGATCAGCCCCGACAGCAGGCCGTAGCAGGCGCCGAGGTACAGGAACGGGCGGCGTACGAAGCCGTCGGTGGCGCCGAGCAGCTGCAGCACCTCGATCTCGTCGCGCCGGGACTGGATGTCGAGCCGCACGGTATTGCCGACCACCAGCAGCGCGCCGAGGCCCAGCAGCACGGCGAGCACCCAGGCGATGCGCGCGCCGAGCGTGAGCCAGCGATCGAGCCGCTGCCGCCAGGCCGCGTCCTGCTGCACGACGTCGACGTCCGGCAGCGCCTGGAGCGCGGTCGCGAGCGCGGCGTCGTCGCCCCGCGGCGTGACGCGCAGCAGGTGCGGCAGCGGGTTCGATTCGAGCGCGGCGGCCGCGTCGCCGAGGCCGCCCTGCTCGCGCAGCTCACGCAGGCCTTCGTCTGCACTGCGGACCTCCACCGCCGCGACATCGCCCCGCGCACGCACCTGGGCGGCGAGCGCCTGCGCGCGGTCGAGCGGCGTGCCGGGCTCGAGGTAGAGGCTCACCTGACGCGATTGCTGGACGTCGCCGGTGAACTGGCCGAGGTTCGCCAGAACCGCCCACAGGCCGAGCGGCAGCGCGAGCGCGATCGCCATGACGCCGACGGTGAGGCCGGTCGCCCACGGCTTGCGCCCCATCCGTCGCAGGCTCGCGACGAGGCTGTGGACGTGGTGGTCGACCCAGCTGCCGAAGCGCGAACGGCTGCGCACGGGCTCGTTGGAACGCGCAGGCTTGGCGCTCATTCGGCGAGGTCTCCCGGCGCGATGTCGTCGAGCAGGCGGCCGTGGTCGAGCACGAGCACCCGCTTGCGCATGCGGCGCACGAGCGCGAGGTCGTGGCTCGCCACCAGCACCGACGTGCCGCGCATCGAGAGCGATTCGAGCAACGCCATGATCTCGGTCGACAGCGCGGGGTCGAGGTTGCCGGTGGGCTCGTCCGCCAGCAGCAGCTTGGGCTCGGCCGCGATGGCACGCGCGATCCCGACGCGCTGCTGCTCGCCGGCGCTGAGTTGGCCCGGCAGGGCACGACCGCGATCGCCGAGGCCGACCTTGTCGAGCGTGGAGCGCACGCGCTTGGCGATCTCGACACGATGCAGGCCGCGCAGCTGCAGCGGCAGCGCGACGTTGTCGGCCACGCTGCGATCGGCGAGCAGGCGGTGGTCCTGGAACACGACGCCGACGTCGCGTCGATGCAGGGCGATCCGTCGGCCGCGCAGCTTGCCGAGGTTCTTCTCGGCGAACAGCACGGTGCCGCGGCTCGCGCGCTCGGTGAGGTGGATCAGCCGCAGCAGCGTGCTCTTGCCCGCACCGGAGTGGCCGGTGACGAACAGCATCTCGCCCGGCGCGACGTCGAAGCTGACGTCGACCAGTGCTTCGCGCCCGGAGGCGTAGCGCTTGCCGACGTTGTCGAAACGCAGGAGGGTCATGCCGCGAGTATCGCAGAAGGCCCCGGCGCGCTGTGTTCGTGCATCGCCCGTGGCGCGCACCAACGAAAACGGGCGGCCGCGAAGCGACCGCCCGTGCGTCGTACCGCGTCGGGACTCAGTGCTGGTTGCGCGGCGCGCGCGTGACCAGCGACTTCAGCCCGCGCGCCACGCGGTGCAGCAGGCCCGGGCGGGAGGCCGCGGGTGCCTCGGCGGCGTTGCGCGAGGCCTCGAGCTCGGCCTTCGCGCGCGGCGTGCGCGGCTGGGTGCGCGTCGGGCGCGACTCGGTTGTGCCGCCTTCGGCACGCGGCGACGCGGATGCACCGGCCTCGGCACCGTCGACCGGCTTGCCCTTGCGACGGCGGCGACGCTTGCGCGGCGCCAGCGCCTCGCCGGTGACCGGATCGATGCGCGGGGGCTTCGGCGTGGCGGGGGCCGCGACGACGGCGACGGTCGCCTCGCCCTCGGCGCTTGCCTCGACCGCCACGGGCTCGGCGCGCGGACGCCGTGGCTCGCCGGTCCGGCCTTCGGGCTTCGGCCCGCGCGGGCGGCGCTCGCCGTCGCGGCTGGCGCCGGTGCGGCCGCCGCTGCCGCTGCGCGGCTTGATGCCGCGGCGTGCATCGTCCTCGGCCTTCTGCTCGCGGGCTTCGCGGAAGATCGCGCTGACGCTCTCCTCCTCCTCGCCCTCCACCTTCGCGCGCGGCGCGCGCGGCACCGCGACCAGCATGTCGGCCGTGACCTGCTCGGTCGGCAGCTTCTGCTCGATGTAGGCCTCGATGTCCGGCAGGCTCATCGCGTACCGCTCGCAGGCGAAGCTGATCGCATCGCCCTCGGCGCCGAGGCGCGCGGTGCGGCCGATGCGGTGGACGTAGTCCTCGGCATCGAACGGCAGGTCGTAGTTGTAGACGTGGCTCACGCCGTCGATGTGCAGGCCGCGCGCGGCGACGTCGGTCGCCACCAGGATCTCGAGCTGGCCCGCCTGGAACTTCTTGAGCAGCGACTCGCGCTTCTTCTGCGGCACGTCGCCGGAGAGGACGCCCACGCGATACCCCGCGCGCTCCAGTGCGCGCGCCACGCGTTCGACGAACGCCTTGGTGTTCACGAACACCATGGTGCGTGCCCCTTCGCTGCGCGAGAGCAGCGCGATCAGCAGCGGGATCTTTTCCTCGTCCGACGGGTAGTACACCTTCTGGCGCACCTTCGCGGCGGTGATGAACTCGCTCTCGACGACGATCTTCTCGGGCTCGTTCATGTGCTCATAGGCGAGCTCGAGCACGCGATGGCTCAGCGTCGCCGAGAACAGCAGCGTCTGCCGCGTGGTGCGCTCGGGCATGCGGCGCAGCAGGAAGCGGATGTCCTTGATGAAGCCGAGGTCGAACATGCGGTCGGCCTCGTCGAGCACGCACATCTCGCAGGCGTGCAGCGAGACGACCTTGTGCTGCTTGACGTAGTCGATCAGCCGGCCGGGGGTCGCGATGATCACGTCCGCACCGGCCTGCAGGATCTGCCGCTGCTTGTCGTAGTCCACGCCGCCGTAGATCAGCGCGAACTTGATGCCGAGCTCGGAGCCGAACTTCACCGCGTCCTTGTGGATCTGGATGGCGAGCTCGCGGGTCGGCGCGAGGATCAGCGCGCGCGGATCCTCCGGCTTGCGGTCGGCCAGCGCGGGCTTCTTGAGGAGGCGGTCGAGGACGGTCACCAGGAAGGCGAGCGTCTTGCCGGTGCCGGTCTGCGCCTGGCCGGCGACGTCGCGGCCGGCGAGCGTGATCGGCAGGGTCAGCGCCTGGATCGGCGTGCAGCGCGTGAAGCCGGCGGCTTCCAGGCCGGCCAGCAGCGTCGGGTGCAGGTTGAAGGAATCAAAGGTGACGTCGGTAAGGGGCTTGTCGCTCATCGGGATCCGGCGCGCCGGTGCGGCGCTTGCGAGGGGGGCGGCCGGGCAGGGACTGCCGGCGGCCAGAGCGTCCGGGCGCGCGTGGGGAGCGGGCGGGCGCACGCACAGGACGCTGCGGGCGCGGATCGGACGGCGTCGCGGGGCTTGCGCCACCGCGGAAGGCCCCCAAGTGTAGCGCATGCCTGCACGACGTCCGTGCGACCATGGCGCCCGCGCCCGTTCCGAGGAGACCTGTTCAGTGAGCGACAAGATCAAGCACGTCGGCGACGCCGACTTCGACCAGGAGGTCCTGCAGTCGTCCGAGCCCGTCCTGGTGGACTTCTGGGCGCCGTGGTGCGGCCCCTGCAAGATGATCGCGCCCGCGCTCGACGAGCTCGCCGGCACCTACGAGGGCCGGGCGAAGATCGTCAAGGTCAACGTCGACAACGAGCGCCAGACCGCGCTCAAGTACCACGTCCGTTCGATCCCCATGCTGCTGCTCTTCAAGAACGGCCAGATCCACTCGCAGCAGATCGGCGCGGTGGGCAAGGCCCAGCTCGCGCAGCTGCTCGACAAGGCGCTCTGAAGCACCCGCCGGGTCACCCCGGTGACCCGCCGGTGAACCGGCCGCCCGCTGCGCCGGCACGGCCGGCCCGGGTCGGCTAAGGTGGCCTCCGCCGGGCGCCTTCACGCGGTAATGCCGCTTGCGGGCGTGGAATCCGCCTGCCCCGAGCGCTTGCACGCGTCGTCGCGGCGGTGCTAGTTTGCCGCTGGCCCGGCGCGTTCGCGCTCGCCGCACCCCTCTGATTTCCCAGAATCGTTTCCGATCCCGACCTCGCCCGCGCCGCCCGCGGGCGCTCGCCGCTTAGCGAGGAATTCCGCTTGTCCGACCAGACCCCCGACGCCGGCGAAGTCGCCGAGAAGCGCGTGCGCAAGCCGCGCGTGCCCAAGGCCGATGCCGGCGACACCGCCGTGGCCATCGCCCCGGCCGACGCCCCGCGCGTAGCCGCACCGGCCGACTCGCCGCGTCCCGAAACCCCTGCCCCGCGTGCCCCGGCCGAAGCGTCCGCGCCGCGTCCCGAGCGCGCACCGCGCCCGGATGCGCCGACCGAGGCCGCCCCGGTCGCCGGTGCGCCGGAGCCCTCGACGTCCGGCGAGTCCACCTCGCAGAACGGGGGCGGACCGCACAACAACAACGGCCCGCGCGAAGCGCAGGGCGAAGGCGGCCGCAACAGTCGCCGCGAGCGCTTCAAGAACCGTCGCGACCGCCAGCGCGACCGCCAGCGCGACGGCGGCATGCCGGACGACGGCGGCCAGCAGGACAGCTTCGTCGCGCGCCCGCATCCGCAGGTGCCGGAAGGCTTCCCGCAGTACTCGCTGTCCGACCTCAAGCGCATGCCCGCGCCGAAGCTGGTCGAGATCGCCGAGCAGCTCAACATCCACGAGGGCGTGGCCCGCGCCCGCAAGCAGGACGTCATCTTCGCGCTGCTGAAGGTGCTGACCCGCCACGGCGAAGGCGTCGCCGCCGACGGCGTGCTGGAGATCCTGCCGGACGGCTTCGGCTTCCTGCGCGCGGCCGAGGCGAGCTACCTCGCCGGCCCGGACGACACCTACATCTCGCCCAGCCAGATCCGCCGCTTCAACCTGCGCACCGGCGACCACATCTCCGGCCGCATCCGCTGGCCGAAGGACGGCGAGCGCTACTTCGCGCTCAACATCGTCGACACGATCAACGGGGAGCCGATCGAGGCGTCGAAGAACAAGGCGCTGTTCGAGAACCTCACCGCGCTGTTCCCGCGCCGCAAGTTCCGCCTCGAGCGTGGCGACGGTTCCACCGAGGACGTGACGGGCCGGATCCTCGACCTCATGGCGCCGCAGGGCAAGGGCCAGCGCGCGCTGATCGTCTCGCCGCCGAAGGCCGGCAAGACGATGCTGATGCAGCAGGTGGCGACGGCCATCAGCCTCAACCATCCGGACGTGCACCTCATCGTGCTGCTCATCGACGAGCGCCCCGAGGAAGTTACCGACATGCAGCGCACCGTGCGCGGCGAGGTGATCAGCTCGACGTTCGACGAGCCGGCCGGCCGCCACGTGCAGGTCGCCGAGATGGTGATCGAGCGCGCCAAGCGCCTGGTCGAGCACAAGAAGGACGTGGTGATCCTGCTCGACTCGATCACGCGCCTCGCCCGTGCGTACAACAACGTGCTGCCGAGCTCGGGCAAGATCCTGTCCGGCGGCGTGGACGCCAATGCGCTGCATCGCCCGAAGCGCTTCTTCGGCGCGGCGCGCAACGTCGAGGAAGGCGGCTCGCTGACCATCATCGCCACCGCGCTGGTCGACACCGGCTCGAAGATGGACGAGGTGATCTACGAGGAGTTCAAGGGCACTGGCAACTCCGAGGTGCACCTCAACCGCCGCATCGCCGAAAAGCGCGTCTATCCGGCGATCGACATCAATCGTTCGGGCACGCGCCGCGAGGACTACCTCATCGAGCCGGAGCTGCTGCAGAAGATCTGGATCCTGCGCAAGCTGCTGCACGGCATGGACGAGATCGCGGCGATGGAGTTCCTGCTCGACAAGATGAAGAACACGAAGTCCAACGACGAGTTCTTCAGTTCGATGAAGCGCTGAGGCGCGACACCGGACACGAAAAAGCCCCGCTCCGGCGGGGCTTTTTCATTGCCGCGGTAGGCGACGTCAACCCGAAGGCTGCAGCCGGAAGGCGCTGTCGAGCGCGACGGGGCGATCGTTGCGCTCGCCCTTGAGCAGCGTCTCGCAGGCCGGGCTCGACTCGGTCGCCCGGCGTTCGGCGACGTCACGACGCGCCGGGCCGGGCGACTCCTCCCAGGTGAACGTGTACGGCATGCTGATGCGCGTGGTCACGGGCTGGCCATCGAGCCGTTCGGGCTGGAAGCGCTGCCCGCCGAGCCATCGGCGGAAGGCACCTTCGACCGCCGATCCGACGCGCAGGCCAGCGGGAATGGTCCGGGACGAAACGAGCCTCGCCTTTCCTTCCGGGTCCACGTCGTAGACGAATTCCATTTCCAGTTTCTTCAGCGCGAGGAGTTCGTTGCTGATCGGCGGAAAGAACGTCGGGCGCAGCGCCTTGGGTGCAACGCCCGGTCCATAGAACGCCGGTCCGAACCCCACCGCGAGCCCGCCTGCGGGCGCCTCGATGGCGCAGAGGCTCATGCGCGCGTAGGTCGTGCCGGCGACGGCGCGGCCCGCCTGCGTCGGCGGCTCGAACCGCCACGCCTCGACGTGGCGGTGCACGGCGTCGGCGAGCGGGGCCGGCAATGGCGCAGTGGGTTCGGCGGCGACCACGCGACCGGTCGCATCGACGTCGACGCGCAGCTGGACGAGGCCGAGGACCGGTTCGGGCGCTTTCGATGCGGCCGACGTCGCGGCGATGCCGAGCGCGAGCAGCAGGCCCGCACCGAGCGGGCGCATGAGCGTGGAAAGGCGTCGTTCCATGGCGATGTCTCCTTGAGGTTCGGATGCCCGGCGCGGCGCGCGGGGCGGGTGTTCAGGGCGCGAGCGCCGCCAGCGGCGCGGCGAGTCGGTAGCGCGTGTTGGGCGCACCCATGTCGTTGCCGACGAGGTCGGAGGCGCCGGGCTGGGGCGCCCTGGCTTCGGTCGGCACCCAGGCCGGCACGCGCTTGGCGGTGCGCGTTTCGAGGGTCCATTCGCCGGCGGGCAGCGCCGCGGGCACGCCGTCCAAGCGGAACTGGACGGGCACGAGCGCGACCCAGTCGGCATCCGCGCGCGGGGTGTCCGACGGCATGGCCGCGGGATCCACGCGCCATTTGCGCAGCGCGTTGATGCTGGCCTGTTCGAACTGCCCGAGCACGCGTGCGGCGACCGCGGCCGGCGCGCGGGCGTGGATCAGTGCGCTCTGCTGCACCGCGACGTCGCGCACGCTTCCATCGGGCGCCACGCGGACCACGGCGAGAACGTTTGCGTTCACGCCGTACTGGAGTGCATCGCGCGGATACATCGGCGCGACCTTCTTCACGACGACTTTCGCGGCGGGTCGTGCCGCCGCGATGGCGGCCTTCTCGTCCGGGAAGACGAGGTTGTCGATCGCAAGGCGCATCGCACCGCCTTCCATCTTCGAGGCGGCGACGCTGACCCGCATTTCGGCCTCGGCATTGACGATGCGCCCGTCGACCTCGACGGGCTCGAAGCGCACGCCCTTGACCAGCTCGACGATCTTCGCCGCGAGCGGCTCGGCGATCTTGGTGCGCACGCTGTAGTCGGCGACATGCCCGGTCTTGTCGATCAGCACGCGACCGTCCACCCGCGTGACGAACACGGGCGCCTCGAGGTCGGCGGTGGTGACAGGGCCCGCGAGCGCGGCGGGCGCGACCGCGAGCAGCACGGGCAATACGGCGGCGAGAAAACGCACGGCCATCGGATCCTCCTTGATCGGCATCGGGATCCCGATCATCCGCCGGGCCCGGTGCAGCCGCAACCCGGGCTCAGCCGGCGAGCATCACCCGGTCGCGGCCCGCGCGCTTGGCGCTGTACATCGCCGCGTCGGCGCGCGCGAGCCATTGCGACGGGTCCTCGCCCGTCTGCAGCGCGGCAGCGCCGATCGAGACGGTGACGGCGCGGCCGTCGCCCGTACGGATGCGGCCGGCCACGGCGGCGCGCAGCTCCTCCGCGACGGTCGCGAGCGTCGCATCGTCGGTGCCCGGCAGCAGCAGCACGAATTCCTCGCCGCCGTAACGGAACAGGCGATCGCCGGCGCGGCACCGCGACTGCACGAGCCGCGCGAAACCGACCAGCACGTCGTCGCCCGCCTCGTGGCCGAAGTCGTCGTTGATGCGCTTGAAGTGGTCGAGGTCCATTACCAGCACGCCGGCGGGCACGCGATGGCGACGGAAGGCCTCGGCGGCGATGTGCAGTTCGCGCTCCATGGCGCGCCGGTTCGCCGCGCCGGTGAGCGGGTCGCGCGAGGCGAGCGCTTCGAGCTGCTCGCGCTGCACTTCGGTCTGGCGCGCGAAGACGTAGGCGAGCAGGCAGGTGACCGCCGCGCTCGAAAGGTACATCAGGCGCTCGAGCATGGAGCCGAAGGCGCTTCCGTCGACCACCAGCAGCGCGACCAACACGATGCAGGCGACGAGCGCGCGCACGCGCCTGACCAGCAGGAAACTCGCGCCGATGATCGGATACGACCACAGTGCGCCCGACAGGCCGACCAGGCGCCCGACCACGAGGCTGCCGAGCACCATCGCGCCAACGAGGAACATCGCGGCGCGTTCGACGTTGCCGCCGCGCCAGACGTGCACGCAGGTGCCGGCGAGCACGCTGACGATCGCGCCGTCGACCGCGCCGACCAGCCATTGGCCCTGCACGAAGCGATAGACCGCGAACGGCCCGATGCCCGCCAGCGCGACGAGGCTGAAGAGCACGAGCACGGCGAACTGGAAGTCGGTGCGGAGCCGCTGGATCGACATGGAACCTCGTCTGCGTGGCCGTTCGTTGGAGCCGTTGCCCGCGGGCGGCGATCGGGCCGGCAGGCTAGCCGGCCGCACCCTGTGTTCCGGTGAACGGCCGCCGCGTCGACGCCGGCGGCCCTAGGATGACGGAACGTCTCCCCCGGATGCATCCATGCACGGTAGCGGCCTCGAGCTCGCCCTCGTCTTCCTGCTCGCCGCGGTCGTCGCGGCACCGCTGTTCCGCAAGCTCGGCCTCGGCGCGGTGCTCGGCTACCTCGCGGCCGGCGTGCTGCTGGGCCCGCAGGGCCTGCGCGTGGTCCGCGATGCGGACCCGGTGCTCGCGGCCTCGGAGATCGGCGTCGTGATGATGCTGTTCGTGCTCGGGCTGGAACTGTCGCCCTCGCGGCTGTCGGTGATGCGCCGCCCGGTGTTCGGCGCGGGCGGTGCGCAGATGGCCCTGTGCGGCCTCGCGCTCGCGATCGCCGCGCACGCGACCGGCCTGTCGTGGACGGCCGCCGCGGTCGTCGGCCTCGCGCTCGCGCTGTCGTCCACCGCGGTGGGCCTGCAACTGCTCTCCGAGCGCCGCGCGGTGCACAGCGAGCACGGGCGCCTCGCGTTCGCCGTGCTGCTGTTCCAGGACCTCGCCGCGATCCCGCTGCTCGCGGCGGTGCCGCTGCTCGGCCGCGGCGATACCTCGATCGACGGCATGGCGATCGCACGCGCGGTGGGCGCGGTGCTGCTCGTCGCCGTGGGTGGGCGGCTCGCCTTGCGGCACGTCTTCCGCATGGTCGCGCGCAGCGGCATGCCCGAGGTGTTCACCGGCGCCGCGCTGCTCACGGTGCTCGGCGCGGCGTGGATCATGACGCAGGCCGGCCTGTCGCCCGGGCTCGGCGCCTTCCTCGCCGGCGTGCTGCTCGCCGACTCTGAATTCCGCCACGAGCTCGAGTCGCAGATCGATCCGTTCAAGGGGCTCCTGCTCGGCCTGTTCTTCATGGCCGTCGGCATGGGCATCGACATCGCGCGCGTGGCCGACGAGCCGCTGCGCATCGCCGCGATCGTGCTCGCGCTGCTCGCGGTGAAGGGCGTGCTGATCTTCGGCGTCGGCCGACGCATCGGCCGGCTGTCGCGGCGCGATGCGCTGCAACTGGCCGGCGTGCTCGCGCTCGGCGGCGAGTTCGCCTTCGTGGTGTTCTCCGAAGCCTCGCGCGTCGGGCTGATCGACGCGGCCGCGCGCGACCGGCTGGTGGCCGCGGTCGGCCTGACGATGGCACTCGCGCCGCTGCTGCTGATCGCGATCACGGCGGTGCTGCGCCACGCGCCGACGCCCGCCCCGCGCCCGTTCGATGCCATTCCCGACCACCAGCCGCGCGTGCTCATCGCCGGTTTCGGGCGCTTCGGCCAGGTGGTCGCACGATTGCTCGCGGCGCAGCGCCAGCCGTTCATCGCGATCGAGCCCAGCGCGGACCAGGTCGACTTCGTGCGGCGCTTCGGCAACCCGGTCTACTACGGCGATCCCTCGCGCTCGGACCTGCTGCGCTCGGCGGGCGCGGAATCCGCGACGGTGTTCGTGATCGCATTGGAGGATCCCGAAGCCTCGGTACGCACCACGCGCGCGGTGCGACGGCTGTATCCCGAGGCGATCGTCTACGCGAGCGCGCGCGATCGCCGCCACGCCTGGGAGCTGATGGACCTCGGCGCGCATGCGATCCGCGAGGCCTTCCATTCGAGCCTGCACACCGGCGAGCGCGTGCTCGTCGACCTCGGCTTCGACCCGGCGACCGTGCATGCGCAGATCAAGGGCTTCCGCGAGCACGACGAACGCCTGCTGCGCGCGCAGTACGACGTGCGCGACGACGAGGCGGCGCTGATGCAGACGGCGAAGGACGCGCGCCGGGAGCTGGAAGAGCTGTTCAACGCCGACGTCGGCGAAGGCGTGCTCGGCGGGATGGTGCGGGCGCCCGAGACCCGCTGAGGCGCGAGCGGCTCAGCGGTCGCGCAGGAACCGCGCCATCGAGATGTCGCGAGCGCCGTCGCCCGGGGCGAACTCCGCGGCGATGTCCACGAAGCCGCGCATCAGCGCGATTTCGCGCGGCGTGCGGTTGAGCGAGTCGCGCAGGTCGGGGTCCGCGCCCGCGCGCAGCAGGCGCTGCACGACCCGCGACAGCCCGTGCAGTGCGGCGAGGTGCAGGGGGCCGAAGCCGCGTGGGTCGCGCGCATCGAGCCGGACGTCGTGGGCGAGCAGTTGCTCCAGTGCGGCGAGCAGCACGTCCTCGTCGACCGCGGTGCCGGGCTCGGCGCGCGCGCCGAGCAGCAGCAGCATCGGCGTGACGCCGTTGGCGGCGTGGTCCGCCTCGACGCCGGCGAGCACGAGGGTGTCGAACAGCGCGACCACGCGCGTGCGATCGCGCGCGGTGAAGGCATACATCGCGGAGCAATGCAGCGCGTTGCGGCCGTGCCCGTCCACCGCCTGCACGTCGGCGCCGGCGGCGAGCAGCCGCTGCACGAGGTCGGGCAGGCCCAGCGCGCTCGCGACCATCAGTACGGTGAGGTCGCCCGGCAGGCGCTGCTCGAGCGAGACGCCGGCGACGACGAGGCGGTCGACGATGTCGAGGTGGCGCATCGAGACCGCGGCCGACAGCGGCGTCGCGCCCGACTGCGCGGCCTGTCCCGGATCGGCGCCGCGCCGGAGCAGCAGTTCCACCACCGCGCGATGTCCGCCGCCCGCAGCGCGGAGCAGCGCGCTGCAGCCCTGGCGATCGACCGCGTCGACGGGCAGGCCGAGATCGAGCAGGCGCCGCACCGCGTCGTCGTCGCCGGCCATCGCCGCCGCCGGGATGTCCTGCGCGCGCAGCGGACGCCGCGGCAGCGGCCACGTGCGCCAGTCGAGCCAGTCGGCGATGTCGCGCCGGCCGGAGGCGAGCGCGACGCCCAGCGGGGTCTGCCCGTCGGCCGCGCGCAGTTCGGTGCAGGCGCCGTGCGCGACGAGCCGCTGCACGAGGTCCAGGCGACCGAGCGCGGCGGCGAGGTGCAGCGCGCTCATGCCGCGGCTGTCGCGCGCGTCGAGTCCGGCGCCGGCGGCCAGCAGGCGCTCGACGAGCTCCGGCCAGCCGAGGCGAACCGCGAGCGTGATGGCGGGATCGCCGCCGCGCGACGGGCCGAACGGATCGGCGCCGCGATCGAGCAGCTCGAGCGCGAGTCGCGCGCAGGTCGCGTCGGTGCCCGCGCACGAGGCGAGGAATCGCGCCAGGCCGCCGCGCCCGGCCGGCACGACGCCGGCATCGAGCAGGCGACGGAGCGCGGGCAGCGCGGCGGGACCGCGGCCGAGCAGCACGAACAGGGGCGTCTGGCCCTGGCCGTCGCGCACGTAGGGATCGGCACCGTGGCCGAGCAGCCAGTCGACGTTCGCGGGATCGGCGACGATCGTGTCGTCGTGCAGCAGCAGGCCCAGATCGGCCGGCGACAGCAGGCGCGCGACGTCGTCGAGGTCGCGGCGCCCTTCGTGCAGGCCCTCGCGCAGCAACGCCATCGGCGTGCGGTCCGGCAGCGGCGCGTCGTCGTCCTCGCGCAGCGTCGAGGGCAGCCGGTAGCCGGCGTCGAGCGCCGCGACCAGCGACCAGCGGCCGGCCTCGGCGGCGCGATCGACCGGGCGCTTGCCCTCGGCGTCGACATGCGCGGGATCGGCGCCGAGCGCGATGAGGCGCTCGACCAGCGCGGGCGTCGCACGGTCGGATTCGCAGGCGAGCGAGAGCAGGCCGCGACCGTCGGCATCGACGCGGCGCGCCTGTTCCGCGCCCCCGTCCGGCAGCTGGCGCAACAGGTCCTCGACGACGTCGTCATGGCCGCCGCGCACCGCGTCCATCAGCGGCGTGCGGCCCTGCGCATCGGCGAGCGCCGGATCCGCCCCCGCGTCCAGCAGCACGTTGACGATCTCGACGTGGCCGGCGAGCGCGGCGACGTGGAGCGCGCTGCGGCCCTGGCGGTCGCGGGCATCGACGCGCGCCTTGCTCTTGAGCAGCAACTGCACGCCGGCGGGATCGTCGTCCTCGCTGCCGGCCGCGGCGAGCAGCACCGGCTGGCCGCCCGCGGGCTCGGGCCGTGCGCCGCGCTCGAGCAGGAACTTGGCGACGCGCCAGTTGCCGGCGGCGCAGGCCATGCCGAGCGGCGAGACGCCGTCGCGGTTGAGCGCGTCCAGTTCGGCGGCCGCGTCGCGCAGCAGCGCGGCGACGCCCGGGTCGGTGCTGCGCGCCGCGTAGTGCAGCGCGGTATTGCCTTCGCCGTCGCGGCTGCGCGGATCGGCGCCGTTCGACAGCAGCGTCATCACCGCCTCCGGGCGGCCGTGCCAGCTGTCCCGGGTGGCGGCCAGCAGCGGCGTCATGCCCGCATGGACCGCGTTGAGGTCGACGCCCTTGCCGATCAGCGCACGCAGCAGGCGCAGGTCCGGCAGCACCGCGGCGAGCACCGGCAGCGCGCGCTGGTCGCGATCGCCCGCGCCGGGCGGCGCCTGCACGTCGGCGCCGGCATCGATCAGGGCGAGTGCGCGCTCGACGCGACCGCCACGCGCCGCCTCGTACAGCTCGCGCGCGAGCATCGTCGGATCGGGGGCGGCCGGCGGGGCGACCACGGTGTCCACGACCGGCGCGGCCGCGGGCCGCTCGACCGCAGCCGCGGGCGCGACCACCGCCGGGGCCGAGGCGTTGCCGAGGCGGCGCATCGCGAGGTGCACGACCGGCCCGGCGAGCGCGACGGCCGCAGCGACGGCGATCCGGGCGGTGCCCTCGAGCAGGCCCGGCCAGCCGAGCAGCACGGTGGTGGTGGCGAGCGCGAACACGCCCGCGGCGATGCCGAGCCCGCGCCAGGCCGCACGATCGACGTCCTGCATGTCGCGCCAGTGCGCACGCCAGTCGCCGTCGCGCTCGATCCCCGACCACAGCGGCCACGTCGGCCACAGCAGCAGCAGGACGATGCCCACCGCGAGGCTCAGCGCGACCGTCGCCGGCAGCGAGCCGCTGCGCAGCAGCGCGTCGAGCGGCCAGGCGAGCAGTGCGGCGGTGGCGGCGGTGGCGAGCGACCACAGGCCGAGCAGCGCGAGCCCATGACGCGCCGGTGAGCCGGCCGCCGGACCCTTCATCACGCGCAGGCCGAGCGCGGCGAGCGGCTGCGCGAGCAGCACGCCGAGCGCCGCGGCGGGCACGGCGACGATCGCCACGGCGGCCAGCGCGACCGCCGCGACGAGAAACGCGACGCCGCGCAGGCGGGAAGCGCGATCAGGCATCGCGGCTCCGGTAGTACTCCCCGGCGTCGTAGGCCGCCGCATCGGGCGGCGGTGGCACCTGCAGGAAGAAGCCGCGCCCGGCGAGCGCATCGCGCACCTGCGCGACGTCGACGCGCGCGAGGCGGCGCTCGGGCGTCAGCTCGACCTCGAGCACGAACTCCAGACCGCCGAGCTGCGCGCGCACGGCGTCGGGCAGCGGGGCGAAATCGTCGCGCTGCGCGAGGTAGACGTAGGTGTCGGCCTTGCGAAGGCTCTTGTAGACGTAGGCGTGCATGGCGGCCACGCTCGGGGAAGGCGTCGGCACAGCATACCCGCTGCGCCGTACGCGGCCGTCAGTGGACGCGGCTAGTGGTGGTAGCCCGACTCCGCCGCCACCTTGCCGGCGAACACGCGGTAGGACCACCACGTGTAGCCGAGGATCGCCGGCAGCAGCACCGCCATGCCGACCATCACGAACATCTGCGACGACGGCGGCGAAGCCGCGCTCCAGATCGTGAGCGACGGCGGGATGATGTACGGCCAGACCCCCAGCACCAGCCCCGCGAAGCCGAGCACGAAGAAGCTCAGCGTGAGCAGGAAGGGCGTGGCGTCGCGACCGTCGCGCAGGGCGACGCGCCACAGCCAGGCTGCGTTGGCCAGCGCGAGCACCGGCACCGGCGCGAGCCACCAGAAATGCCCGCCGTCGAACCAGCGCGCCATGATCCGCGAGTCGAGAAACGGCAGCCAGGCGCTGACCAGCCCCATGAAGGCGACCACCACCATCACCAGCGGCCGCGCCATGTGCCGCGCGAGGCGCTGCAGCCGGCCCTCGGTCTTGAGGATCAGCCACGTCGAGCCGAGCAGCGCGTAACCGAAGACGACGGCGACGCCGGTCAGCATCGAGAACGGGCTGAACCAGCCGAACGCGCCGCCGACGTACTTGCCGGCCTGCAGCGGCATGCCCTCCACGATCGAGCCGAGGATCACGCCCTGCGCGAACGCGGCGAACGTGGAGCCCAGCCCGAAGGCCGCGCCCCAGAACCGCCGGGCGCGCGTGGCCTTGAAGCGGAACTCGAAGGCAACGCCGCGGAAGATCAGCGCGATCAGCATCAACAGCACGGGCAGGTAGAGCGCCGACAGCATCAGTGCGTACGCCTTGGGAAATGCCGCGAGCAGGCCGGCGCCGCCGAGCACCAGCCAGGTCTCGTTGCCGTCCCAGATCGGCGCCGCGGTGTTCATCATGTGGTCGAGCTCGTCCTCGTCGCGCGCGAACGGCGCGAGGATGCCGAGCCCGAGCACGAAGCCGTCGAGCAGCACGTACATCAGCACGCCGAAGCCGATCACGCCGAACCACATTACCGGCAGCACGGTCGCCGCGCTCACGTGCGGGCCTCGCGGATGTCCTCGTCGCCGAAGTCCGAGCCCACCGACAGCGGGCGCTTCGGGCGTCGCTCGCCCTCCTCCGCATCCGGGCCCGGGTCGTGCGGCACCGGCCCCTTGCGCACGAGCTTGCGGATGTACCAGATGCCCGCGCCGAACACGATCGCGTACACCAGCACGAACGCCGCGATCGACGCGACGACCTCGCCCGTGGTCAGCATCGGGCTCACCGCATGCGCAGTGCGCAGCAGGCCGTAGACCACCCACGGCTGGCGGCCGATCTCGGCGACGTACCAGCCGGTCAGCAGCGCGACGAAGCCGGCGAACGTCATCAGTCGCCAGCCGTTGAGCAGCAGGCGCGACTCGAACAGCCGCCCGCGGCGCAGCTGCCACGCCGATGCGAGCGCGAGGGCCAGCATCGCCATGCCGAGCCCGACCATGATGCGGAAGGAGAAGAACACCGGCGCGACCGGCGGACGCTCGTCGCGCGGCACCGCCTTGAGCGGACGGATCTCGCCCGCCCAGCTGTGCGTCAGGATCAGCGAGCCGATGCGTGGCAGCGCGACCTCGTAGCGGTTGCGCTCACCCTGCGCATCCGGCACCGCGAACAGCACGAGCGGCACGCCGGCGCCCGGCTCGCCGGATTCCCAGTGCGCTTCGATGGCGGCGAGTTTCGTAGGTTGATATTCGCCGACCTCGAGCCCGTGCAGGTCGCCGACGAGGATCTGCGTCGGCACCGTGATCGCCGCGAACAGCACCGCCATACGCATCATCTTCTTCGCGGCCTCGACGTGCTCGCGCCGCCACAGGTAGGCGGCACTCACGCCGCCGATCACGAAGCAGGTGGTGATGAACGCCGCGAGCACCATGTGCGCGAGGCGGTACGGGAACGATGGATTGAAAATGATCTTCGACCAGTCGGCCGGCTCGAAGACACCCGCCGCCGTCAGCGTGTAGCCGTCCGGCGTGTGCATCCAGCTGTTGGCCGAGATGATCCAGAACGTCGACACCAGCGTGCCGAAGGCGACCATGCAGGTGGCGAAGAAGTGCAGCTTTTCCGGCACCTTCTTCGCACCGAACAGCATCACGCCGAGGAACGTCGCTTCGAGGAAGAAGGCCGTCAGCACCTCGTACGTCATCAGCGGGCCGAGGATGTTGCCCGCGCGTTCGCTGAGCACCGCCCAGTTCGTGCCGAACTGGAAACTCATCACGATGCCACTGACCACGCCCATGCCGAAGCTGAGCGCGAAGATGCGCAGCCAGAAGAAGTAGATGTCGCGCCAGACGCTCTCGCGCGTCCGCAGCCACCGCCATTCGCAGAACGCGAGCCAGCTGGCGAGGCCGATGGTGAAGGCGGGAAACATGATGTGGAACGAGATCACGAATCCGAACTGGATCCGTGACAGCAGCAGCGCATCCATCGAGGGCTCTCCCTACGATCCGGTGGTCTTCTATTCGCCTGCGTATTGTGCGCCTGCAACGGCGATCGAACCACCCCGGTGACGCCGTCGAACGCGCACGCGTCATGCGCCGTTGCCGACCGTCGAATGCGGTCTTGTCGTCGATGCGACGACGGTCGCGGATACGGAAAAACGCGGCGTCCGGATGCGCCACGAGCGCCTTCACGGCCGCGGCGGGCGGACGTTTCACCGCGGCCGCGGTTCGTGACGACCGGCCGCTGCACGCGGACGGTGCGGCGACGTGTACCCGATGCGGGCCCGACGATGACGTGCGCCACAGCCGCCGTTCGCCGGCGGCTGCTACGCTCCGCCGACTTCGTTCGACGGACCCACCGATGCGTCGCAGCAGCCTCGTCACCGCCCTGATCCTCGCGGGCCTCGCCCCGCTCGCCGCCGCGCAGACGGCCCCGCGCATCACGCTCGAACAGGCCATGGCCGATCCCGACTGGATCGGCAATGCCGTGGAGCAGGCCTGGTGGTCGTGGGACGGGCAGTCCGCGTACTACACGCAGAAGCGCACCGGCGCGACCGTGCGCGACACGTTCCGGCAGCCGATCGCCGGCGGCACCGCGGCGAAGGTCGACGGCGCCGAACGCGCCGGCATCGACGGCGCCGATGCGGTGGTCGACGCCAGCGGCAGCCGCATGGCGTTCGCGCGCAACGGCGACATCTTCGTGCGCGACCTCAAGACCGGCGCCCTGCTGCAGGTCACCCGCACCGATGCACAGGAATCGCGCCCGCAGTGGGGGCCGCAGGGCCAACTCGTCTTCCGCGCCGGCAACGACTGGTTCGCGTGGCGCGCAGGCAGCGGCATGGCGCAGGCCTCCGCGCTGAAGACCAGCGACGATCCGGACAAGGCGAAGAAGGACGACGACCTGCGCGCGCGCCAGCTGCGCCTGATCGACACGCTGCGCACCGACCGCGAGAAGCGTGACGCCGCGAAGGCGCAGGACAAGGCCTGGCGCGCCGCCGACCCGACCGCCGCGCCGCCGCCCGCCTACCTCGGCAAGGACGTGGAGCTGGTCGACAGCGCGCTCTCGCCCGACGGCCGCTGGCTGCTGGCGGTGACGTATCCGAAGGGCGCGGATCTCGGCACGCAGGGCAAGATGCCGAAGTACGTCACCGAGTCCGGCTACGAGGAATTCGAGGAGGTGCGCACGCGCGTCGGCCGCAATGCGCCCGCGCCGCATTCGCTGTGGCTGGTCGAGGTCGCCACCGGCGCGGTCACGCCGCTGAAGTTCGACGACCTGCCGGGCATCAAGGTCGATCCGCTCGCGGACCTTCGGAAGAAGGCCGGCAAGAAGCCGCTCGAGGGCGCGCGCGAGGCCCGCATCGAGACCGACGGCGACGGCAGCGGCCCCGCGATCCACTGGAGCGCCGACGGCCGCGACGCCGCCGTGCTGGTGCGTGCGACCGACAACAAGGACCGCTGGATCGCACAGGTCGACACCGCCGCGAAGAAGCTCGTTGCGCGCGACCGCCTCACCGATCCCGCGTGGATCAACTGGAACTTCAACGACTTCGGCTGGCTGCCCGGCGCGAACGGTCGCAACCGGCTGTGGTTCCTGTCCGAAAAGAGCGGCTACTCGCATCTCTACGTCAGCGATGCGGCGGGTACCGCGCGCGCGGTCACCTCCGGCAACTGGGAAGTGTCGTCGCCGATGCCGACGCGCGACGGGCGCCGCTTCTTCTTCCAGTGCAATCGCGACTGGCCGGGCGACTACGAGGTCTGCGCGACCGACGTGGACGGCGGCGGCGTGCGCGAGGTCACCGCGCTCGACGGTGTCGAGGGCTTCGTGCTGTCGCCCGACGAGTCGAAGCTGCTCGTGCGCCATTCCGACAACTACGTGCCCGCGCAGCTCGCGGTCGTCGCGGCCGCCGGTGGCGACGTGCGCGAACTCACCGACACCCGCAGCGCGCAGTTCAAGGCGATCGACTGGACCCAGCCCGAGTACGTGAAGGTGCCGAGCAAGCACGGCGCGGGCACGGTCTGGGGCAAGTTCTACGGCCCGAAGAACGTCGACCCGTCGAAGACGTATCCGATCGTGATGTTCGTGCACGGCGCCGGTTACCTGCAGAACGTGCACGACCGCTACCCGACGTACTTCCGCGAGCAGATGTTCAACAACCTGCTCGTCGACGCCGGTTACGTGGTGCTCGACCTCGACTACCGCGCCTCCAGCGGCTACGGCCGCGACTGGCGCACGGCGATCTACCGGCAGATGGGCGTGCCGGAGCTGCAGGATTACGTCGACGGCCTGGACTGGGCGGTGGCGAACCGGCATGCCGACCGCGACCGCGCGGGCATCTACGGCGGCAGCTACGGCGGCTTCATGTCGCTGATCGCGCTGTTCAAGAGCCCGGGCACCTTCAAGGCCGGCGCCGCGCTGCGCCCGGTGACCGACTGGTCGCAGTACAACCACGAGTACACCAGCAACATCCTCAACACGCCCGAGCTCGATCCGGACGCCTACAAGCTCAGCTCGCCGATCGAATACGCGGCCGGCCTGCAGGACCACCTGCTGATCGCGCACGGCATGATCGACGACAACGTCTTCTTCAAGGACTCGGTGATGCTCACGCAGAAGCTCATCGAACTGCGCAAGGACAAGTGGTCGATCGCGCCGTATCCGCTGGAGCGTCACGGGTTCACCCACCCGGATGCCTGGTACGACGAGTACCGCCGCATCCGCGAGCTGTTCCAGGGCGCGCTGGGCCGCTGATTCACGACGCCTGCGGGAGTAGGCTCGATCCGCGCGCATCCGAGCGCGCGGACGAGCCCGCAGGAGCGCCGCCATGTCCTACCCCACGCCTCGAACCGCCGCCACGCTCGCCGTGGCGATCGCCGTCGCCCTCGGCGCCGCGCCTCCTGCCCGCGCGCAGGTCTTCACGACGATCCCGGGCATCCCGGGGTACGGCACCACGCTGCCCGGCAGCGGTCCGGCCAGTCCGCAGGTCGGCGACATGCGCGGCAACACGCGCGTGCTCGCCACGGCACTGTCGGCGGACGGCTCGACCGTCGCCGGCACGCATCAGTTCTACGAGGAGCAGTACCGCTATTACCGCGGCTGCACCCTGCTCTGCTACGGCTGGCTGGGCTGGGGCGGCGGCAGCCAGGCCTTCGTCTCGACAGGCGGCGTCACCGTCGGGCTCGGCTATCCGGCCAATGCCACCGGCGTGCCGCTCAACCCGACGGGCATCTACGATCGCCCCGGCTTCGGCACGCGCGAGAGCATCGCCACGGGCATCAGCGCCGATGGCCGCACGGTCGTGGGTTACGGGCAGACGGCCTGCGTCGGCGCCTGCGGCTTCCCGCCCGAACCGTCGTCGGCGTTCATCTGGACGGCGGCACTGGGCCTTCGCGCGATCCCCGGCCTGGCCTGGTCTTCGGACGGCCCCGCCCTTCCGCAGTCCACCCGCGCACTGGGGGTGTCCGGCGACGGCGGCACCGTCGTGGGATCGAGTGCCTTCGGCTTCCTGGCGCCGGCCGCGTTCGTGTGGACGGCGTCCTCCGGCACGCGACCCTTGGTCGGCCTCGGCGAGGGCCCGTCGCGGGCGCTCGCGGCGTCCTACAACGGCAGCTGGGTCGTCGGCGAGTCGACCCTGTCCAGCGGGGGAAGCGGGGTCACCCGCGCGACGCTGTGGGGGCCGGACGGACGCGCGGTGGACCTCGGCAGCGTGGGCGGCAGCCCCTTCAGTTTCGGCACCGACATCTCCTTCGACGGCAACGTCGCAGTCGGCTACGGCTTCGCCGACGGTAGCGCGCTGGCGTTCCGCTGGACGCGCACCGGCGGCATCGCCGCGCTGGGAACGCTGGCGGGACAGGGCGCGTCGCGCGCGACGGCGGTCTCCGGCGACGGAAACGTCGTGGTCGGCGACAGCGGCTTCACCGCGGGCGGCCTCCCCGCGGGCAATCCGTTCCGCTGGACCGCGACCACGGGAATGCAGTCGATCGCGGCGTGGCTGGCCGGCGGCGGCGTCGGCCTGCCGCCCGGCGTGGTGCTGTGGTCGGCGACCGACACCAACTACAACGGGAACGTGGTGATCGGCACATACCGCCGCACCGACGTGCCGGCCGACCTGCCCAGCGAGTTCTCCTACCTGGCGCGAATCGCCAGCGCGGGCAACGGCTTCATCGGCGATCTCGACGGCTTTCGCGGCGGGGTGGTGGCCTCGGGCCTGCTGACGCTGGACTCGGGGGCGCTGCTGGCGACCGGCGCCGTCGCCACCGCCCGCCGCCCCGGTGGCTGGAACGCGACGCGGACGACGGACTCGCGCGGCTGCGGCTGGGTTTCGGCGTCGCGCGTGCGCTATCGCGACGACGGCCCCGACCTCGACGCCCGGGAACTCGGCGGCTGCGTCGATGCGGGCCCGGTTCGGCTCGCGCTCGGCACCGGTCGCGTGGACACCGCGCGCTCCGGTCCGTCGGGGCGCAGCGACCTCGAGGGCCGCTACACGCTCGCCGGCATCGCGGTCCCTCTCGGCCGGCTCGACGCGAGCCTGACCGGCTACCGCGGCCGCTTCGATGGCGTGGTGGAGCGCCGCTATGCGAACGGCGCGGGCACCGACGTGTCCACCGCGCGCCCGGACGGTCGCTTCGACGCCGCGGTCGCGCGCCTGGACTGGACGGATGCGCTGCGCCGCGGCCGGCTCGGCCTCTCGCCGTACCTCACCCACGCCTGGTCGCGCACGCGCACCGACTCCTACGTCGAAACGGGCGGCGGCTTCCCCGTCGCGTACGGCGCCTCGTCCGCGCACGTCCGCGAACTCGCAGCCGGCGCGATCGCCGAGCTGCAGGTCTCATCCGCGTTCTCGGTGGGGACCGGCGTCGAGGTCGCGCGGCGGCGACTGGACACGGGCGACGGCATCGCCGCACGCGTCGTGGACCTGCTCGACGTCTCGATGCCGGGCATGCGCGCCGACGCCTCCACGTCGCATGCGCTGCTGCGCATGAAATACGCGCTCGGGCGGTCGCTCGACCTGCAGGCCGACGCCCGCGCGGGGCTCGACCGCGATGCGCGCGACGTCGAGGCGGGCCTCCAGCTCCGCGCGACGTTCTGACCCGAGCACGCCGTCGCGCGTTCATCGCGTGGCGGCGATACTGCGCGGCCCGCGTTCCGCGCGCTGCCTGCCGAGCCCATGCAAGACGTCGACGTCCTCGTGATCGGTGGTGGCGCCGCCGGCCTGATGACCGCGTTCACCGCCGGTCGCCGCGGTCTGCGCGTGGTGGTGGTCGAGCATGCGAACCGCGTCGGCAAGAAGATCCTGATGTCGGGCGGCGGGCGCTGCAATTTCACCAATACCGGCACCACACCGGCGAACTACCTGTCGGGCAATCCGCACTTCGCCAAGTCGGCGCTGGCGCGCTACACGCCGTGGCACTTCATCGAGATGGTCGAGCGCCACGGCATCGCCTACCACGAGAAGGAACTCGGGCAGCTCTTCTGCGACGAGTCGTCCAAGCTCATCGTGAAGATGCTGGTCGACGAATGCGATGCGGCCGGCGTGCGCATCCTCACCGGCTGCAGCGTCGAGCAGGTCGATGCGATCGGTGAGCGCGACTTCCAGGCACGCACTACCGCGGGCCCGTTCCGCGCCCGCGCGCTGGCGGTGGCCACCGGTGGGCTCTCGATTCCGAGCATGGGCGCGAGCGGTTTCGGCTACGAGTTGGCACGGACGTTCGGACACACCGTGCTGCCGACGCGGGCCGGCCTCGTGCCGCTCACCCTGAGCGGCACCCACCAGCAGCGCTTCGAAGGCCTGAGCGGCGTGGCCTTCCCGGTGACCGTCGATGCGAACGGTGCGAGCTTCAGCAACCAGATGCTGATCACCCATCGCGGCCTGAGCGGGCCGTCGATCCTGCAGATCTCGTCGTACTGGCAACCCGGCGATGCGCTCACGCTCGACCTGCTGCCCGGTCGCGATGCACTCGACGTACTGACCGCGCAGCGGGCGGCGCGCCCCGCGGCGATGCTGCACACCGTGTTGTCCGACCTGCTGCCCAAGCGCTTCGCGCAGCGCCTCTGCGAAGCATGGTTGCCCGACCGTCCGATGAAGCAGATCGACCCGCCGCAGCTGCGCGAGGCCGCGGCGCTGCTGCAGCGTTTCCCCGTCGTGGCGAGCGGCACCGAGGGCTATCGCACCGCGGAGGTCACGCTCGGCGGCGTGGACACGCACGAGCTCTCGTCGAGCACCATGGAATCGCGGCGCGTGCCGGGGCTGTACTTCGTCGGCGAGGTGGTCGACGTCACCGGCTGGCTCGGCGGCTACAACTTCCAGTGGGCGTGGGCGGCGGGCGATGCCTGCGGCAAGGCGGTCTGCGCCTGACGCGGGAGCGCGGGCACAATGGGCGCCCGGCCGGGGAGGCCGGTGCCCCATTCCAGGACTCGACATGCCACGGACCCGACTGCTTCCGCTCGCGCTCGCCTGCGCGATCGCCCTCGTTCCCGCCTTCGCCGCGCCGCTCGCGCCGGCCGCATTGCCCAAGGGCACGACCGCGGGCCCCTGCCTGGAAGGCATCTGCGAATACCGGCTGGCGAACGGCCTGCGCGTGCTGCTGTTCCCGGATGCGAGCCGCCCGACCGTCACGGTGAACATCACCTACGGCGTCGGCTCGGTGCACGAGAACTACGGCGAGACCGGCATGGCGCACCTGCTCGAGCACCTGATGTTCAAGGGCACGCCCAAGCATGCGGACATTCCCGTCGAGATGAAGAAGCGTGGCGTCTCCTACAACGCCACCACGTCGCTCGACCGCACGAACTACTTCGGCGTCTTCCCGGCCGACGAGGCGAAGCTCGACTGGATGCTCGGGCTGGAAGCGGATCGCATGGTGAACTCCGCCATTGCGAAGAAGGATCTCGACTCCGAGATGACCGTCGTGCGCAATGAGCTCGAGCGCAACGACAACAGCCCGGGCAGCGCGCTGGGCGAGCGCCTGCGCGCCACCGCCTACCAGTGGCACAACTACGGCAACACCACGATCGGCGCGCGCAGCGACGTCGAGAACGTGCCGATCGAGCGCCTGCAGGCGTTCTACCGCACGTGGTACCGACCCGACAACGCGACGCTCGTCGTCGCCGGCCGCATCGACCCGGCGCGCACCTTGGCCTCCGTCGCCCGGGCGTTCGGCCCGATCGCGCGGCCCCGCGCGGCGCTGCCCGTCGCCTACACCATCGAGCCGACGCAGGACGGCGAACGCGAGGTCACCGTGCGCCGTCGCGGCGACGTGCGCCTCGCGCTGGCCGCCTACCACGTGCCGGGCGCGACGCATGCCGACACCGCGCCGCTCGCCGTGCTGCTCGACGTGCTCGGCGACACGCCGACCGGCCGCCTGCACAAGGCGCTGGTGGAGACCAAGCTCGCGGCCGGTGCAGGCGCGGGCGCCGACGGCCTGCGCGAGCCGGGCCTAGCGACGTTCTACGTGAGCGCGCCGAAGGACGCGGACGCGCCGCGCATCGAGGCGGAACTCCTGCGCCTGGTGGAAAAGGATGTTTCGGCGCGGCCGGTCACCACCGAGGAGGTGGAGCGCTCCAAGCAACGCTTCGCCAATGCCTTCGAACGCAGCCTCACCGACGTCAACGCGGTGGCAATGGGCCTCACCGGCGCGGTGGCGGACGGCGACTGGCGCCTGTTCTTCCTGCAGCGCGACCTCGTCGCCAAGGTCACCGCGGACGACGTCAACCGCGTGGCCCGCGCGTACTTCAAGCCGAGCAACCGCACGCTCGGCCGTTTCGTGCCGGACGATGCGCCGGATCGGGTCGAGATCGTCGCCGCGCCGAGCGCGGCGAGCGTACTCGCGGGCTACACCGGCCGGGCGGCGGTCGCGCAGGGCGAAGCCTTCGAGGCGACGCCGGAGAACATCCAGTCGCGCGCGCAGTTCTTCACGATCGGGGACGGGCTGAAGGTGGCGCTGCTGCCGAAGGACACGCGCGGCGACACGGTGGTGGTGAACGCCAGCTTCCGCTTCGCCGACGTCGAGACCGCGGGCACCAGCCCCGCGCCCGCCGGCTCGGTGGCGGGCGCGCTGCTGATGCGCGGCAGCCGGAGCCTGAACCGCGAGCAGATCGCGCAGCGCTTCGAGGCCCTGCGCACCGCGGGCAGCGTGAGCGGTGGCCTGCAGGGCGCGAGCATCGCGCTCGACGGCAAGCGCGAGACGATCGCCGAGGCGCTGGCCCTGGCGGCCGACATCCTGCGCAACCCCGCCTTCCCGGAAGCCGAATTCGAGCAACTGCGCCTGCAGGCCATCACCGGCATGGAGGCCGGGCGGAAGGAGCCGGGCGCGCTCGCGGGCGATGCGCTCGCCACGCACTTCGATCCGTGGCCGGTGGGCCATCCGTTCCATCACAAGACCGTCGACGAGTCGCTCGCGAACATGCGCGCGCTCAAGCTCGAGGACGTGCGGCGGTTCCACCAGCGCTTCTACGGCACGTCCGAGGGCGAGATCAGCGTGGTCGGCGATTTCGATGCCGCGGCGATGCGCGCACAGCTCGAAATGCTGTTCGCCGGCTGGAAGGCGCCGGTGAAGTACGCGCCCGTCCCGACGCACTTCACCGAAGTGGCGCCGGAGCGCCGGCAGATCGAAGCGCCGGACAAGTCGAACGCGGTGGTCGTCGCGCGCCACAACCTGTCGCTGAACGAGGCCGATGCGGATTACGCCCCCCTCGTGGTCGCGAACTACATCCTCGGCGGCGGCAGCATGGGCTCGCGCCTGGGCGACCGCATCCGCGGCAAGGAAGGCCTCAGCTACGGCGTGGGCAGCAGCCTGTCCGCCGATGCGAGCCCGACCGGCCGCGACGATGCCGGCAGCCTCGGCATCCAGGCGATCGCCGCACCGCAGAACGCGGCAAAGGTCGAGCAGGCGATGCGCGAGGAGTTCGCGCGCCTCTTGCACGACGGCGTGACCGAGCAGGAACTGCGCGATGCGGTTGCCGGGCTGCTCACGCAGCGCCGCCAGTCGCGCGCGTCCGACGGCAGCATCGCCGGCACCCTCGGCCGCAACCTCTACCTCGGCCGCACGATGGCGTTCCAGTCGGCGCTCGACGCGCGCTTCGCCGCGCTGACGGTGGCCGACGTGAACGCCGCGATCCGCCGCCATTTCGACCCGTCGAAGCTGAGCGTTTACCTCGCCGGGGATTTCGCGAAGGCGGCGGCCGCGGCGAAGTGAAGTCGGGACCGTCACGTCGCCACGGCAGGCATCGACGGTCCAAACGCGACCGGAGTTGAACGCCGACCGCGCCTGCGCGCCGGATTGACGCGGCGGCCGGCGCGTTCGTCTACGCTGGGAATGCATGAGCGACACGAACCGTCCCGACGATGCCCTCCGCCACGAGCGCGACCGCCTGCTCGAGCTGGTGATCGCGCTGGGCGACCTCAGCGCGCGTGACGACGGCACCGACCGCCTGATGCAGGCCGTCGTGGAAACCGTGCAGCGCCTCACGCGCTGCGTCGGCGCCGTCCTCGAAGTCGCCGACGACGACGAGATGGTCTATCGCGCCGCATCCGGCGTCGTGGCCGGGCATGTGGGCCTGCGACTCGACCGCGCCACGAGCCTCTCGGGCCTGTGCGTCGCCGAACGCCGCGTACTCCAGGCGGTGGACACCGAGACCGATCCGCGCGTGAACCGCGCGGCCTGCCGCGCGATCGGGGCGCGCTCGATGCTGGTCGCGCCGCTCCTGCACGGCGGCCAGGCCACCGGCGCGCTCAAGGCGGTGGCCGCCGAGCCGGCGGCATTCGACGCCATCGACGTGCATGCGCTGCAACTCGCCGCGCAGTTCATCGCCGGGGTGCTCGCGCGCCAGATGGCCACGGACGCGCACGAACGGCTCGCCCAGGTGATGGCGCAGCGCGCGCTGCAGGACGAGCTCACCGGACTTCCGAACCGCGCCGCGTGGACCGCGGAGCTGGAGCGCGCGTTGGGCCGTGCACAACGCGCCGGCCAGCCGGTGGCGGTGATGTTCCTCGACCTCGACCGCTTCAAGCACATCAACGACACCTGTGGCCACGCCGCGGGCGACGCGGTGCTGCGGGAATTCGCCCACCGCCTCCGCGCGACGCTGCGCCGCAGCGACTTCGTCGCGCGCCTGGCCGGCGACGAGTTCGTGGTGCTGCTCGACCGCGTGACCGATCTGGAAGGCGATCCCCCGCGGGTCGCCCGGAAGATCATCGCGGCGATGCAGGCGCCGCTCGAATTCGGCGATCGCAAGCTCAGCATGACAACCAGCATCGGCATCGCCGCGCAGCGCGGCCCGGCCCTCGACGCGTCCGAACTGATGCACTGCGCCGACGAGGCCATGTACGCCGCCAAGCGCGACGGCCGCGGCGGAATCCGTATCGGGTACTGCTGAGGCGTCAGCGCCTCGGCCACCCCGCGCGCAGTGCCCACAGGCCCGCGAGGCCCGCGATCCATGCCGCGGCCGGCACCGACCACAGCTTCGGGCCCCCGGCGTCGAGCGCATACAGCAGCGCCGCCACGATCATCAGGCCGGTGCCGAGAATCGCGGCCACGGTGCGGCGCTGCATGCGGCGCACCTCGTCCACCAGCGAGGTGAGTTCCGCCGAACGCAGCTGCAGTTCGTGACGACCCTCCACCTGCTGCTTGAGCCACGTATGCAGCAGGCGCGGCATCTCGGGCGCATGCGTCACGAGCTCGGGCAGGCGCTGGCGGAACTCCCGCGCGAGGCGCCTCGGGCTGTAGCGCTGGCGCAGGATCTTCTCCAGCACCGGCTTGGCCACGCCCCAGATGTCGATGCGCGGATCGAGCAGGCGGCCCACGCCCTCGATGTTCAGCAGCGTCTTCTGCAACAGGATCAGCTGCGGCTGCAGAGTCAGCTCGTACTTCTGCGCAGTCCGGAACAGCTTCACCATGACTTCGGCGAGCGGCACTTCCGACAGCGGCCGGGTGAAGTACGGCTCGCAGACCGCCCGCGCGGCCGCTTCCAGTTCGTCGATGCGTGTGTGCGCGGGCATCCAGCCGGCATCGACGTGCAGTTCGGCGATGCGCCGGTAATCGCGATTGAAGATCGCCATGAAGTTCTCCGCGAGCCAGTACTGGTCCTCGCTGGAGAGCTGTCCCATGATCCCGAAATCGAGCGCGATGAAGCGCGGATTCGCGCGACGCGCCGGATCGCTGTCGACCCAGATGTTGCCGGCATGCGCATCGGCATGGAAGAAGTTGTCGCGGAACACCTGCGTGTAGAACAGGCGCACGCCCTTCTCGGCGAGCGCGCCACGGTCGATGCCCGCGGCGTCGAGCGCCTCGATGTCGTCCGAGGGAATGCCGTAGACGCGCTCGAGCGTGAGCACGCGGTCGCCGCTGTGCGACCAGATCACCTCGGGCACGTAGAGATCGTCGCTGCCTTCCCAGAAGCGGCGCAGCACGCTCGCGTTGCCGCCCTCGCGCTGCAGGTCGAGTTCGGCGTCGAGCGTGTGCTCGATCTCGTCGACCACCGCGTGCGGGCGGATCATCGAAGCGCGCGGATGCGTCCGCTCGACCACGCCCGCGAGCGCGCGCAGCAGCGCAATGTCCTGCGTGATCTGCCGGCGGATGCCCGGCCGCAGTACCTTGACCACCACCTCGCGACCGCTGCCCGGCAGCGTCGCCGGATGCACCTGGGCGATCGAGGCGGATGCGAGCGGCGTGGTGTCGAAGCTCGCGAACGCCTCGGTGACCGGCAGGCCCAGTGCCTGCTCGACGATGCCGCGCGCGATTTCGCCGTCGAACGGCTGCACGCGGTCCTGCAACAGGGCGAGTTCGTCGGCGATGTCGGCCGGCACCAGATCGCGGCGCGTCGACAGGATCTGCCCGAACTTCACGAAGATCGGGCCGAGCTCCTGCAGCGCCATGCGCAGGCGCGCGCCGCGGCCGAGCCGGGCGACCTCGGCGGAGGCGCGCGGCACGAAGGGTCGGGCCAGGCGCAGCCATCGCTCGGCCGGCGTGCCGTCGAGAAGCGCATCGAGGCGGTAGCGCAGCAGCACGCGGCCGATGCGCCAGGCGCGCAGCACCGGCGTCATCGCGCCGCCCGGCCGCGCAGGCGCTCGACGCGCGCGGCCATGCGCTCCACGTCGTCGCGCAGCGTGTCCACGTCGTCGACGAAGGCGCCGAGTTCGTCGCGACCGACCACGTCGCGCGATTCGTGTTGCACGAAGTCGGCGGCATTGGTGGCCGCGACGCCGGCGGCCGTGCGCGCGCCACGCAGCGCCCCGGCGAACACGTGGGCGACCTGCACGCCCGCGACGTCGCCGAAGGCCGCGACGAAGGGACGCTGCCAGTCGGGATCGAAGCGCTCGGCGAGGCGCTGCAGGCGACGCGCGAGGTCGGCATCGCCCTCGATGCGCAGGCTGCCGATCGACGGTGCATCGTCGCGGCGCATGAAAGGCAGTTGCGCGATGAGGCCGCCGATCGTGGCACGCACCGAGAGGTCGGGCTCGGCGCCCTCGGCCGGCCCGACGCGCAGGCGGTCGCCCTCGACGCTCACCTGCAGCGCGAGCGGGGGCGTCGCCAGGCGCAGCACCAGTCGACGACCGTCGAGCGCACGCAGTCCGTCACGAGTATCCGGGTCGAGCGCCAGGGCGCGGTTGAGCGCGGCCTCGAGCGCGCGCCCGGCGAGCGGCTTCAGCGTGTCGAGCGGCGTGCGGCGTGCGTCGTCCATCGGCGCATTGTAGGGGTGCCACCCCCGCCGGGCGTTACGGACCGTGTGGACGCCCGAAGCGGCGGACCGGTTCCCAGACCGCACCGGCGGAGAAGACTTGCGTACGGCGTGACGCGCCGACCGCCCGTGGATCGAGCGTGTTTACTTACGCGTGGCCGCCGCAACCGCGGGTACTCAGCCGGGCTGCCAGGCCTCGCGCAGCCGGCCCAGGCCCTGCTCGAACGACACCGCCGGCGTCCAGCCGAAGTCACGCGCGCAAGGCGCCATCGAATACCAGTGGGTCGTGACGAGCTGCTCGGCGAGGAAGCGCGTCATGGGCGGTTCGCCGCGCAGCGGCAGCAGGTTCCACGCCGCCTCGC